>JAAWHU010000040.1 GCA_022796015.1 Hungatella sp.
TCCTTTGTCTTGGCGCCTACCACCACATCCGCCGAGATGCCGTGATGGTTCAGCCACTTCACCTGGGGATACACCGGAGCCGTCCCCACGCCTCCTGCCACAAAGAGCATCTTTTTATTCTTAAGGGTCAACAGGTCTTCACCTACAAACTCCGAGGGACGTCCCAAAGGGCCCACAAAGTCCCGGAAGCTGTCGCCGGCCTTCAGGGAGGCCATTTTCTGGGTGCTGGCTCCCACAATCTGGAACACGATGGTGACAATCCCCGTCTCCCTGTTATAATCGCAGATGGTCAAAGGGATCCTCTCCCCTGTCTCATCCATTTTCACAATCACAAATTCCCCTGGCTTGCAGGCCTTGGCCACCCTGGGGGCTTCCACATCCATGAGATAGATTTTATCCGCCAGCTGCTCTGCCTTTACGATTCTATACATATTAGATCACCATCCTCTTCTTTCCTATTTACCTGCCCATTCCAGCATAACATCTATCACACCGCCGCAGACCATGCCCTCTTCCTCCGCATCGTCTCCGGTCATATCCACATGACAGATTCTGACTGCCTTATCCCCTCTTCTTATCATAGAAAGCGCTTCTCTCACAATCCCGGACTCCGCACAGCCTCCTCCGATGGTTCCCACACAGCTTCCATCCGGCATCACCACCATCTTGGCGCCTATCTGCCTGGGGGCGGAGCCTTTGCGCATAATGATGGTGGCCAGAACCTTAGGTACATGCTCATGGCCCAGAATACCTTCCAGAATTTCCCTGGGATACCCTCCGCTGCGCCTCTCCCTGTTTTTCACCTGAATGATCTCCGCCATAACGGCAACCCCGATCTCCTCCGGCGTCTGGGCGCCGATATCCAGGCCGATGGGGGAGTAAATCCGATTTATTACCCGGGGATCTCCGCCTCGTTCTATTATGGCTTCCTTCACCCCGGCGACTCTTCTGCGGCTGCCGATCATACCGATATAACCATGATTCTTTTTGGCAATGGCCTCCAGGCAGATCTGGTCATACCTGTGGCCTCTTGTGACTATGACAAAAAAGGTATCCCTATCCCCTTTTATTTCTGCCAGCCCCTCTTGAAAAGGCTTACAGGTTACCTCATGGGCTCCCGCCTGACGGGCATGGTCTGCGAATTTGGGGCGATCCTCAAGGACATGGACATGGCACCCGATCATTCTGCTTATTCGGATAATGGGAATGGACACATGGCCGCCTCCGCATATAACCACTTTTTTCTCATTGGCCAGGACATCACAAAAGACACGGCCCTTATCTGTGGAATAGATACCGGTCTCCCCGATCTCATCACAGCCCGGCAGGCCATGGGACAAACAGCCTGCCTCGTTGCTCCTCCACACAAGGTTCCCGTCAGACATAACCGCCTTCTCCCCGGCATCTTCTCCATCTGTCATCGTCATTGCAATATTTCGATTGTCAGAGCACAGCTCGCTTATTGCTCTGTAAAATTCCAGCATTTTATAAATCCCTTCTCTCCGGTTCTCTTAAGGCCGCACAACGGACTCTGCGTGTTCCATAATTTCCACAATCTCATACATATTGGTCACGGTTCCCACTGCCAGCTTTTCCTTAAGGCCATAAAAATCAAGACAGGTTCCGCAGGTGACAATCTTTACTCCCTCCGCCTCCATCTCCTTAAAGTCCTCCAGAACATCAGAACCTTCACAAGTCAGGTAAGCGCCGGAATTATAGCACACCACGGTCTCCGGCAGAATATCCTCCTTGGTCAAGGCAAACACAAAGGCTTTCATCAGCATCCGGCCCAGCCTCTCATCGCCTTCTCCCATAACATTGGCTGGAAGAACCACTACCAGGCCCTTTTTTCGTTGGTCGGGGCTGCATGGTTCCTCCGGCTGTGCAAAATCCTTCTTCTCCTCTGTGCCGCCGGCGCCGGCTGACCCCCATTTCCTGAAGTCGCTGCTTTCACCGCAGCACACCTGAATCGTCACCTCATATTCCCGGTCTCCCGTCTTCTTCCCCCACGCCTCAAGCCCTTTCTGCACCGCAAATTTTTTCAAATTCTGAACCGCGATCTCATTGTCCGCCAAAACCGTGAGTATCCCACTCTCCTTAAATTCCGAGAGAGTCTTCTTTGCATTTACCACCGGAAGAGGGCAGGCAAGCCCCCTTGCATCCACAATCTTTTGTTCCATCTCTCGTCCCTGCTCCTTCTGCCTCTTTCAGGCCAATGAACTCTCCTCTTCCTCCAAAATCTCCTTTACCGCCTCGGCTGCCCGGTCTGCCTCATCCTCCCTGTTGCTGTAGGAAAAACTGAACCGCACAGCCCCCTGGTTCACGGTCCCCAAAGCCTGGTGCAGGAGAGGAGCACAGTGAGCGCCGGGCCGCGTGGCAATGCCGTAATCAGCAAACAGCCGATCGCTTACCCAGGAAGAATCATAGTCCTTCAGGTTCACTGTCACTATGGGGCACCTTTCCCCTGTGTCAAAATCCCCATACACCTTCAGCCCCGGAAGCCCTTTGACTCTGTCATAAAACCGTCTCATAAGCCCCAGCTCCCGCCTCCTTATGACATCCATCCCCGTCTCCTGAATATAAGAGACAGCCGCTCCAAGGCCGGCGATCCCGTGACCGTTAAGCGTTCCCGCCTCCAGGGCTGTAGGCATCACCCCAGGATGGTTCCGCTCATATGTAAAAATCCCGCTTCCTCCAGTCTTTAAAGGCTCAACGGCTACCTGTTCCCTCACATACATCCCCCCTGTCCCCTGAGGGCCCAAAAGGCTTTTATGTCCGGTAAAACAGAGAATGTCAATGCCCATGTCCTGCACATCTATGGGAAATACTCCCGCCGTCTGGGAGGCATCTACACAGAACAGAACCTTGCGGCGCCGGGCAATCTCTCCTACTGCCTTTAGATCCATCAGATTTCCCGTAAGGTTGGAACCGTGGGTGCACACAATGGCCCTGGTATTCCCTCTGACTGCCCCTTCAAAATCCCGGACACGGACACGTCCCTTCCTGTCACACGGGATTATGGTAAGCTCTACTCCCTTTGCCTCCATCTCATACAAAGGGCGCAGAACGGAATTGTGCTCTGATACCGTGGTGATCACATGATCTCCTTTTTTCAGGATTCCTTTTATGGCAATATTCAGGCTCTCTGTGGCATTGGCCGTAAAGACAATCTGCCTGGGATTTTCCCCGTGAAATAACTGAGCCAGCCTTCTTCTCGCCTCAAAGATAACCCGGGATGCGTTTAGCGCAGCCTCATGGGCTCCTCTTCCCTCATTGCCCAGAGCCCCCATGGCCTCTATCACCGCATCTGCCACACACTTAGGCTTACTCATGGTGGTGGCCGCATTGTCCAGATAAATCATATTGTCTCCTCCAAACTCCGGCTCAGATTTCCAGCTCCTGCACAGCTTCCTCCAAAATCCCGGCGCTGCGGATCATCTCCAGGAGAACCTCTCTCTGCCGGATCTCCCCGCACCACGCCAGGCCGCACCCGGCGGATATGGCCCGGGGAACCGGAATCAGTCTTCCTGCACCGCCATGTTCCCTGCATGCCGCCTCCGCCGCCATGGCATCCACTGTGGTGGAAAAGGTAATAATCAGCTTTCGCTCCTTTTTTCTCATAAGGCTTCCCCTTTGCCTCCTACCACCAGAATCTCCGGCTCCCTTTTCTCCACAATCCGTCCCACTGCGGCGGCCGGAAGGCCTGCGCCTTGAAGGTCTGCCAAAAGCGCTTCTGCTTCCTCCTTTTTCACTGCTATTAAAAGACCTCCCGATGTCTGAGGGTCCAAAAGAACCTCCTCCAGGGCAAAGGGCACCTCCTCAAACCTCACAAAGCCTTCCAGATGATTCCGGTTCTTCTGGCCTGCCGCCGTAAGGAAAAATTCGTCTGCATAGTCAAGGGCATTTTCCATAACAGGCACTTGATCCCCATACACCACACAGGAACAGGCGCCGTCCATCATCTCATGAAGATGTCCCAAAAATCCAAACCCGGTCACATCGGTACACCCGTGTATCTCATAATTTCTGCATATCCGGGAGGCCTCCTTATTCAGCATGGTCATGGATGAAACCGCCTCCTCCATGGCCTCCTCTGACGCCTCGCCGATTCGGTTGGCCGTGCAGATGATTCCGGTTCCCAGCTTCTTTGTAAGAATCAGGCAGTCCCCCTGGCGCCCCTGGTTGTTGGGGTAGATTTTCCCCGGATGAACCACTCCTGTCACCGACAGCCCGTATTTCACACTGTCGTCCGCAATGGAGTGGCCGCCTGCAAGGCTTCCTCCCGCCTCCAGAACCTTCTCCAGGCCTCCCCGCAGAATTTCTCCCAGAATATTCAGATCCATGTCTTCCGGAAAACAGACAATGTTCAGGGCGGTTTTTACCTCCCCGCCCATGGCATACACGTCACTGAGGGCATTGGCGGCAGCGATCTTCCCGAACACATAAGGGTCATCCACCATAGGCGGGAAAAAATCCAGGGTCTGCACAATAGCCATGTCATCACTCACCTGATAGACCGCCCCGTCATCCCTGCTCTCATATCCGATCAGAAGCTTCTGGTCACGAGGCCCCTTGGGAAGACGCTCCAACACATGAGACAGCGCCCCCGCCCCCAGCTTTGCCGTACATCCTCCGCCTCTGCAGAAATTCATTTTCTCAGACATCGTTCCTCCCCTTCCTGTATCATCATCATATAGGTAATTGTAAAACTCGAAACTTGGCTGAATATTCTGGCAATATCTTGCAGAAAAAGACATTTGCACCATGGAAATGAGACCATAGAACACAGGAGGGCTGATACCCGACTGTGTTCTGCCTTATTGGGCTCATTGGAATGCCTGGTGCAACAGACTTTGGATGAAAGATATTGCCAGAATATTCTCTCAGCTTCGACTTTCACAGTCAGCTATATTCATCAGATCAGTCTCACAATCCTTTCTCTGGAAAGTCCTCTCCTTTCCGCCTGCGCCTCAATCTGATCCGCCTGCTGTCTGCGCAGCTTGGTACTGCATTTATTTAAAACCACCCAGTAGTCCCTGTCTTCTACATGTTTTCTGGTTCCCCTCTCTGATGTGAGAATAACCGCCATGTCTTCCGCTGTCATAAGGTGGCTTTCCCCCACCCCCAGCATCCTCATGGCCTGCTCCCTGCGAAAGCACACATCTTTTAAGGGTCTTCCCACTGCATCCATGCCAAGGACTCCCAGGACAATATCACATTCCTCCACAATAACCGGTTCTGTGTCCAGAGGCACCTTACATGGAAAATGCTTCGCTCCGTCAGCCTCCACAATCACGGCTGCTGCCAGCTCCCTGCATATTTCCAGATCAAGCCACTCCGGCCGCTGTAATTTGCCTTCCGGGGCCTCTGTTCCTGCCGCCACAATCCCATGTCCCTTTAAAAGCCGGGACACCTCTTCCATGCTCTCCCCCACGGGACAGTCCAGCGGCCGCATAATGTGGGTGGTGGTGGTAATCAGAACCTTCTGCCCACGGCCCTGGTAAACATGTGCCATGGCATTCATGAGTGTCGTCTTGCCTCCTGCCCCCACAATGGAGATCACATGTCCCTTTTCCTTCAAAAACGGGAACCTTTCATCTAAAGCTCTTTCCTGTTCCATGGAAGTTCCTCATTGAATCCTTTCTGCATCCTCCGGCGTATCCACATCCTCCAGTTCCCTGGCTGGAATCTGGCACAGCCCCACATCCTCCATATGCCGCCTCAGGACTGCTTTGCCGCCCTGATCTCCCTTGAGCATCCTCAACTCCTCATAATACGCCGAAGAAAAAATAACCGGATTGCCCATCTGTCCCTCATGGCAGGCCGCCGCAATGCCGAGGGGATTCTGCCTCCAGAACCGTACCAGCTTTTCCACGGACTCTGCAGTGAGGCCGGGCTGGTCAGCCACTGCAAAAAGGCATCCCTCAGACTCCCGCGCCCCCTCCTCAAGCCTTTCAAGCCCAAGTCTTACGGAGGCCGAGATTCCCAGAGCCGGAACGGAATTTCTCACCATCTCTACTCCGGGAAACTCCCTTTTTATGTCATCAAATATCTCATCATACTGACTGACCACAATCACACGGTCCAGCAGTCGTTCTTTCCTCTTATCATACAGAATTTCCAGTACATACCGATAAACCGGTTTCCCGTGAAGCTGATACAACAGCTTATTGCTTCCAAAGCGGACACTGCTGCCCGCGGCAAGTAATATCCCATCCACGTCTCAGCTCAGCTCCCTTTTCACATTGTGCCTCACCAGTACCTCCAGAACACTCCCTGCAATGCACCGGGCCTTGTCGGAAATAGTAGTACAATTTTCCTTCTGTTCTTTTCTGGGGTCAATATCCGCAATCTTAAGACCCTTTGTCACGTCAAACCCATCTCGTATAATGCCTCTTAACACTCCGGTCAAAGAGGCCTCAACTCTCACGTCGCCGATCATTGCCAGGGTCTGTCCCTTCTCCACCATATCGCCGATCTGAGAACACAGGCGAATCCTGCCCTGTGCCGGCCCGTGAATCACCCTCTCGGCCCCATAGCCTCCGATGATTCCCGGCACCCCGGTGTTGGGAAGGGCATATCCATCCTCAATAATACACCCCAGCCTGTGTCCCCTCATGGTCTCAATCACATAGTCAACATCAATTCCGGCGCAGAATCCCGGCCCCAGCCCAACAGTCACCGGCGCCATATCCCTTCTGGTGCCCACATTGCGCTTGGCCAGAATTCCATCCACCACAGCCTCCGGTTCCACTCTCCCGATGATCTCCCCCTGAGGGTCCACCATAAGAGGAATCTCCCCTTCCTCCCATACCTTCCGGCATTCTTCCCACGTCTCGGCTTTCCTGCACCTTACGCCCTCCACCACAGACGTTCCATCATAAACCGCCTCACAAAACGCCGCTTTCCTGCGGATAGCCGCGGGTCTTGCCGCCTCAAGCACCAAGACCCGGTATCCGCACTTAAAGAGCCTGTAAATGCTCCCTGTAGCAATATCCCCGCCCCCGCGCACAATCACCATAGCTTTGCCCCCGCAATCTCCTGCAATGATCTATTTCTTTTTCCTCTCATAAGGCGTTCCCTCCAAGGGCAGCCTGGTTCGATACTTCCCATCATACTTATAATAAGCCCCTGCAATGGCCGGAGCTGTGGGAATGGACGTAATCTCTCCGATTCCAATGGCGCCGCAGGCCACATGAAGCCCTGCCTTCTCCACGATAATACTCTCCACATCAGGCACCTGATTGGCCCGAAGGAGCCCCAGAGTCCCGTACTTAGACAGCGGCACGCAGTCCTTCAAGGCATATTCCTCAGTAAGGGCAAAGCCTGCGGACATAATGACGCCGCCCTCGATCTGTCCCTCTACGGACAGCGGGTTCACCGCCTTTCCCACATCATGGGCCGCCACAATCTTCTCAATCCTTCCATCCTCGTTTAGGAGACACACCTGGGTGGCATAACCGTATGCCACATGAGAGACCGGATTGGGAACCTTGGCTCCTAAGGGATCCGTCTTTGCCAGATACTCCCCGTAGTACTCCTTCCCTTCAAGTTCCTTCAGGGTGTGATTCTGTCTGTCTTTATTAAGAAGCTCACAGGCCAGTCTGACAGCCTCCCCTGTAATCAGGGTCTGCCTGGAGCCTGATGTGGTTCCCGAGTCCGGCGCATTGACGGTGTTGGCTGCATCATACGCCACATCCTCACGCTTCAGCCCTGTAGTCTCCACCACCATCTGAACCAGCACCGTACCCAGCCCCTGGCCGATACAGGACGCCCCGGAACGGATGTGAACCTTCCCATCCACAACGGCCAGAATGGCTCTTCCATAGTCGGGAATCCCTACGCCCACTCCTGCATTCTTCATGGCACAGGCGATTCCTGCATAGGGGCTGTTCTCGAATACGTCCTTCACTGCCTCCAAGGTCTCCGCCAGGCCCGTAGATTCATCTACAATCTGGCCGTTGGGAAGTTCCTGTCCCGGACGGATGGCATTGCGGTAGCGGATCTCCCACGGACTGATTCCCACCATCTCCGCCAGCTTTGTCAGCATCATTTCCATGCCGAAGCAGGTCTGCGTCACTCCGAATCCCCGAAATGCCCCTGCCGGCGGGTTGTTGGTATAATAGGCCTTCCCGTCAATCTCAAAATTCTGATAATTGTAAGGCCCTGCCGCATGGGTGCAGGCCCTCTCCAGCACCGGGCCTCCAAGAGACGCATAGGCTCCCGTGTCCGCAATCACCTTGGCCTTCACTCCCTGGATGATTCCCTTCTCGTCACATCCCACGGTAAACTCCATATCCATAGGGTGGCGCTTGGGATGAATCAGGATACTCTCCTTTCGGGTCAGCTTCACCTTCACCGGCCGCTTAGACAGCCATGCCACAAGGGCCGCATGATGCTGCACCGTCAAGTCCTCCTTGCCGCCGAAGCCGCCTCCCACCAGCTTATTGACCACCCGCACCTTCTCATTGGGCAGGCCCAGCATCTCGGCACACTCATGCTGGGTGGCATACGTCCCCTGGTCTGAAGAATACACCAGCACTCCGTCCTCATAAGGCATGGCAATGGCACACTCCGGCTCCAAAAATGCGTGCTCCGTAAAAGGCGTATGGAAACGCTCCGTATACACATACTTTGACTCTGCAATGGCTTTCTCGGCATTTCCCCGGGACACGTGCTTGTGGGCCAGAAGATTGCCGCCTTCATGAATCCTTGGCGCGTCCTCCTTCATGGCCTCGTAGGGACTGCTGATAAAGGGAAGCTCCTCATAGCTTACCTCCACCAGCTTCTTGGCCTCTTCCAGAATTTCCTTGGTTTCGGCCGCCACGATGGCAACTGCATCTCCCAGATAGCGGGTACAGTCTCCCACGGGAATCATAGTATCCCAGTCCTGAACCAGATGCCCCACCTTCACGTCCCCCGGAATGTCAGCTGCCGTGTAGACGCCTACTACTCCGGCCAGAGCCCTGGCCCTGCCCGTATCAATGGAAAGGACTCTGGCCCTGGGAAACCTGGCCCGAACCGCGCTGGCATAGATCATGCCCTCCATTTCCATGTCGTCCACATACTGGCCGTATCCCAGAGTCTTCTCCCTGGCATCCACCCGGTGAACCCGCTCTCCCAGCTTCCAGGTAAATTCCTTTTTGGGAATCCCATTTCCTTCCCTCTTAATCCGGGCCGCAAGCTCCACGGCGTCTATAATCTTCTTATATCCTGTGCACCGGCAGATATTATTCCTCAGGGCATAGGCGATGTCCTGCCTGGAAGGGTTCTCGTTCACATCCAGAAGTCCCTTGGCGCAGATCACCATACCCGGAATACAGAAGCCGCACTGCACTGCCCCTGCATCTGCAAAGGCAAAAGCATACAGTTCCTTCTCCTCCTCAGAAAGCCCCTCAACCGTAATCACATGCTTTCCGTCCATTTTCGCCAGGGTAGGAATACAGGCTTTCACGGCCTTCCCGTCTATCAGCACGTGACAGGTTCCGCAGGCTCCCTCGCTGCACCCATCCTTTACGGACTTGCACTTACACACATCCCGCAGAAAAGGAAGCAGTTTCCCATCCCCCTCTACCTGGTACAAGCTGCCATTCACATAAAATTCAACCATAAAGCACCCTCCGTTATCTATTAACCCATTGCCGTGTTGCCTGTAAAATAATAATTTTTTATTATTCCTTGAATTTTTCTCCATTATATGTGATACTGTTCATGAATCCATTACCTGACCAACTATGTTTCCAGAAAGGACACCTATATGACGCCATCGATTCTCCACCAATACGCCCTCCTTGTAGATTTTTTAGGCAGGGCCCTGGGGCCGGACTACGAGATTGTCCTTCACGACATCACCTCGGAGCCAAGCAAAGTCATTGCCATAGCCAACGGCCATATCAGCCAAAGGACCATAGGCAGTCCCACCACCAATGCCGCCCTGCAGATGCTGGCGGCCAATTCCTACAAAACCAACGACTTTCTATACAACTATCAGGTATCCACAGAAGACGGACGGATCCTCCGTGCCTCCACCATGTTCATTAAAGACGAGGACGGCAACCCCATCGGGCTTCTTGGAATCAACTTTGACGACAGCCGCTACAAGGATTTCTGCAAAAATCTCCTGGCTGCCATACACCCCGACGAATTTCTGAAGGCCAGCCTCTCTCTCATGCCGACCCCCGGTTCCGCCTCGGAGACAGCCGCCCCTCAGCCTGATTCTCTGGCAGACGATTTCTCCATGGATATCTCTACCCTTATGGAAAAATCCTTTGACAGCGTCACCGCCTCCATCACGTCTCCCATGGAACGGTTAAACCAGCAGGAAAAAAGGGAGATTGTACAAAAGCTTCAGGAGCGGGGCGTGTTTAAGCTAAAGGGCGGCATTTCCTTTGTGGCCAAACGGCTCTCCTGCTCCCCCGCAACGGTATACCGCTATTTAGGGGAGCTGGAAAACTAATTCAGATTTCTCCCACAGGCATATCCGTCCGGGCCCTTACATAGCTTCCGCCGTACTCTCTCACCACCCTGCCGTCCCGGGCCGCCAGCACTCCCCGCAGATACACCTGCTCCGGCCTGCCCTTTAATCTTGTTCCCTCCAGGGGACAGTAATCGGCGGCCGACTGCTGATTTGCGGCAGACAAGATCCACTCTGCTTCCGGATTCCACACCACCAGGTCCCCGTCGCTTCCCGGGGCAATGACCCCCTTTTGGGGATACAGCCGATACAGCCTGGCAGGATTCTCCGCAAGATACCGGCACATCTGCTCTATGGTAATTCTACCCTGATTTACCCCGAAATGATAGACAAGACCGGGCCGTTCCTGAGCTCCCGGCATTCCGCAGGGCGTTTTGGCAAAATCATGGGCTCCGGCACCCTTCTGGGCCCTGGTAAAACTGCAGTGATCCGTGGCAATGGTCTGAATCTCCCCTTCTGCAAGGGCCTTCCATAAGACCTTCTGATCCTCCTCCCCCCGCAGAGGCGGAGCAATCATGTAATTCCTGGCCTCCTGGTCAGGCAGGCAGTAGCGGCTCCGGTCCATGATCAGGTACTGGGGACAGGTCTCCACAAAGACCTGCTGCCCCCTCTCTCTTGCCCTTCTCACCTCCTCGTACCCTTCCTTAGAGCTTAAATGGACAATTATCACCGGTGTACCTACACAGGCTGCAATCTTTAAGACGCGGTTCACGGCCTCCGCCTCCGCAAGAGCCGGGCGGGTCCAGGGATAATGGGCAGCACTGCGCCGGTTTCCCTTATTCTTAAGGAGTTCCTCAAGCCTTCCATCGATGATTCCCTTGTTTTCACAGTGCACCCCCGCAATTCCTCCTAATGCTTTCAGCTTTGAAAAAATCTCGTAGATTGCCCTGTCGTCCACTGCCATCCCGTCATAAGTGGTGTACAGCTTAAAGGAACCGATCCCATGAGACACCACGGTCTCCAATTCCCGGCTTACCTTGTCATTCCAGTCGGAAAGAGCCAGGTGAAACCCATAGTCGCAGCTGGATCTTCCCTTCGCCTTTTCATGCCAGCGGTCTACGGCGTACTTAAGGCTCTCCCCTCTGTTCTGAGTCGCAAAATCCACAATACAGGTGGTGCCCCCTGCAAGCTCCGCCTTTGTCCCGGTGTCAAAGCCATCGGCAGTCACCGTACCCGACACCTCTAAGTCCATATGGGTATGCCCGTCAATAAAGCCCGGAAACAGGTATTTTCCCGACACATCCACTACCTGGGCATCCTCTGCCTTTAAGTTCTTTCCCACTGCGGCAATCCTTTCGCCCTCTATGAGAACATCCTCCGGGACACACCCGGCTCCTGAGACCACCATGCCTCCCCGGAACAATAATTTTCCCATTGAACAACGCCCCCTTCGGCCTGCTGTCATGACAATAAATAACCGTAATCCTTACATACGGTTTCCATTAATTTCTCAAGGCCCTCCTCCAGGCGGCTCTTCTGTCCCTTTTCCCAGACAAATTCCTCACCCAGATACCTTACCTTGCATACCACTTTTTCTCGATCCAGCACTGCAAATCCCTGGTTTTTGCTGTCCCTCATCTGTTCCTCTCCGGCAAAGAGCGTAAACTTGTCAAGATAAGGAGCGCCGGCATAGGGGCAGAAGCTGCTGCAGTTGCCGCACTCATTGCACATGTAGTCCACATGAATAACCTGAGGCTGGTCAAGGCCCGGCACATGGATGGCTATGTTGGCCCGGTTGGGGCAGACGTCCACACAGTTCTCGCATATGGAAGAACAGCCAAGGCATCTTTGGGCCTCCTTCACGGTACCCGGCTCCGCCAGAATCCCCTTCCTCTCATAGATTGCCTTGGGATCCACAGGCTGGCTCATATTCTCTGACACCGGTTTTCCCGCAATGGCCTGGGCCGCCTTCATGGCGTCAGCCATTCCCTTGACCACCAGAGACGGGCCGTACAGGCCATCGCCGATGACATAGACGCCTTCCAGGTTGGTCTCTAAGGTGCTGCTCACAAGAACACGCCCTCTGTGATCCACATGGATGCCGTTGGCTTCATAGTAATCGGCAGGCACCTTCTCCCCTACTGCGGCAATCACCCGGTCTGCCGCCACCATCTCCGTATCCCCGGCAGGCTCCACCGATGCCCTTCCTGAAGCATCCATGGCCCCCAGCCTCATCTTACTGCACACAAGGCTTCCTTCTTCCATTCTCACAGGCGCCAGAAGTTCCTTGAACTCCACGCCATCCTCTATGGCAAGCTGCAGTTCCTGCTCATCGGCCGGCATATACCGCTTGGTTCTCCGGTATACCAGGTACACATGCTCCACTCCCTTACACCGTTTCGCCGCTCTGGCAGTATCCATGGCCGTGTTGCCGCCGCCGATGACCACCACATTCCTTCCAAGTTCCACATTGCCCTCTGCCTTGTTGAAATCCTCCAAAAATTCCAGGGCATTATAAGTCTGTGTTCCCTCCAGCTCCAGCTGTCCTCTCTTGTAGGCCCCTACTGCCAGAACCACACTGTCATAGCTCTTTCTCAGTTCCGCCACCGACGGCGCCTCCTGGCCGCAGAGGATCCTCACTCCAAGGCGTTTTAACAGAGAAGCATCCTTCTCAATAACTGCGTCGTCAATACGAAAATCGGGAATCACGGCGCTTACAATGCCTCCCAGACGATCCCGCTTCTCATAGAGGGTCACCTCCACTCCCGCCCTTGCCAGATAATAGGCCGCCGCCATGCCGGAGGGACCGCCGCCTACTACCACGGCTTTTTTTCCAGTGGCCTTTCCCGGTTTCAGGGCTTCTGCTGCCTTGTCATAGGCCTTCTGGGCACACAGAAGCTTGGTGTCCCGGATCTGAACCGGCGTCTCGTAAAAATTCCTGGTACAATGGCTCTGGCACCCATGGGCACAGATGGTTCCCGTAATAAAGGGAAGGGCATTCCGATTCAAAATAACCTGAAGAGCCTCCTCATAGCGCTCCTCCCCTGCCAGCTTCATGTAGGTGGTAATCTCCTGGTGAATGGGACAGGCATCCTCGCAGGGAGCCGTAAAGCATCCTATGAGCGGCACCTTTTCCGAAGATTTCCTGGACACGGGAAGTTTGGCCGGCTTTGTATGATGTTTGTCTGTGACGGCACTTTCCGCCACCTTCCTTAAGGCCTTCACGTCAATGCCCTCAAAAGGTTTTACCCCCATTTGATCCAAAAGCTCCGCCGCCTGCTTCAGTCTCTGATAGCCTCCCGGTTTCAATATGGAGGTGGCTATGGTCACAGGCCACACTCCCGTGCCTACAATGCTGCAGATATTAAAGGCATCTGCACCGCCGGAATAAGCGATGCGTAGTTTCCCTTTAAACTCCTCCGACAGCCTGGCGGCCAGGGCAATGGAGAGAGGATACAGGGATTTGCCTGACATGTACATCTCCTCGCTGGGCAGCTCCCCTGCCTTCACATCAACAGGGAAGGTATTGGTAATCTTTACGCCGAACTCCAGCCCCATTTCCTCTGAAAGCTTCATAAGGCGCCTAAGCATGGGAACCGCATCCTGGTACTGAAGATCATCCTCAAAGTGGAACCTTCCGAAGGCAATGTAATCATAGCCCATGGAGTCTAAGGTCTCCCTTGCAAAGTCATAGCCCAAAAGAGTCGGATTGCATTTAATAAAGGTATGCATCTTCTTTTCTGTCAGCAGGTAATGGGCAATGCTCTCGATCTCCTGAGGCGGGCATCCGTGAAGCGTGGAAATCGTAGCCGAATTGCACACATTAGGTGAAATATTCTGGATATCTTCTTTTGTCACATGTTTAAATTCCTCCACATGGTCCAGAAGAACCTGTCTGCACTCCTTAAAAATCGGAGTCTGTTCCGCATTTCTCATATGTTCAATAAAGGAGTCGATTTTTTCTGATTGAATTCCCTTTAAGTCATATCCCACGCTGATATTGAACTGGAACCCGTCCATGGCTCCCAGGCCATACTCCTTTGCCATAAACGACAGCAAAAACCAGGCCTTGATATACTCATCCTGAGCCTGAGGCACATACAGCTCCGTGGACCATTCACAGTTATAACACTCGTCATCCGCCTTGATACAGGGCTTGTTCACACAGGCCGCCAGCTCCGCGCCATCCATAATCTGCACGGTTTTCAGTTCAAAGAAACGGCTTCCTGCATAGTAAGAAGCCACAATATTCTGGGCCAGCTGGCTGTTGGGCCCTGCCGCCGGCCCTATGGGGGTCTCAAGGCTTCTCCCGAAAATCACCTGACTCTTCTCCGGGTCCGCCTTGTAAGGCCTTCTCACCCCGAACACGGCCCCCTTCTCATCATGCTCTCTCCGAATCCAGTTAAACAGCTGATTAAAACTCATACAAGTCATGATATCACTCATGGTTCTCTCCTCCTAGCCATTAATGCTTTTCCACAGCTTTGCAGATTCCTCTCTGCACCTTGCCATAACTCTGGCCGTATCCGCCACCTTCACTTCCCGGTCCTTCATAAGGATTTTTCCGTTTCCTATGGTGGTAACCACGTCTCTTCCCGTCATTCCGAAAAGAATATGCCCGTTCACATTGGTTTCGTCCATGTGGGTAGGCGGGTCATAGTCCACCACAATCACATCTGCCGCCGCACCCTCCTTCAAGATTCCCAGAGGCGCCTTAAAATACCGCCCCGCAATCTCCCGGTTGTTCTCAAACAGCATCCTTGGCACCTCCGCCCATGCCGCGTTGGCGTCGCAGAGATGATGCTTGTGAAGCACATTAGCCACCTTGTAGGACTCAGTCATGTCATGGGTGTATCCGTCCGTACCCAGGCCTGTGACGATTCCCCGGCGTACCAGCTCCATTGCCGGAGGACATCCGCAGGCATTGCCCATATTGGACTCCGGATTATGTACCACCATGGTATTGGTATCCTGAATCAAATCCATCTCATGGCCGTTCACATAGATGCAGTGCCCCAGAAGGGTCTTTTCCCCCAGAATGTTATGATCCATAAGCCGGTCCACAATCCGCTTCCCGTACTTTTTCAGACAGTGGTGAAGATCCTCGATCCCCTCCGCCACATGGATATGATATCCTGCTTCTGCCGGCTTGTTGGCCGCCGCCAGCTCCATAGTGGCATCCGATATGGTAAACTGGGCGTGCATTCCCATCATTCCCGCGATCATACCGCTGTCATCCTTTAAGGCATACCGGATAAACTCCTTGTTCTCCATAACCGATTCCCGGGCCTTCTCCATCCCGTCCCTGTCAGACACCTCATAACACAGACAGGCCCGTACCCCCAGCTCCTTAGCTGCCTCCTCAATCGCAAAAAGGCTTCCCTTAATATTTCCAAAGCTGGCATGATGATCGAAAATCGTAGTCACCCCGCTGCGGATGCAGGAAATCATGGTATCCATGGCACTGTACTTCGTCTGTTCCAACGTGAGATGCCGGTCAATGGTCCACCACTGCCCATCCAGAATATCCAAAAATCCCTTAGGGCTGTACCCCTTAATGCTAAGCCCCCTTGCCATGGCGCTATAAATATGCTCATGAGTATTAATAAACGCCGGCATAATCACCCCGCCTCTGGCGTCTATGTATTCCGCGCCCTTGTATTTCTCTCTTATTTCCTCAGTAGTTCCCACACAGGCAATCTTCGTCCCCTCAATCCCTACTGCACCATTTTCTATAAAGGGAACCCGGTCATCCCTTGTAATCAGTTTCCCGTTTCCAACAATCAGCATATTACTCTCCCTTCTCTCTTGGCAGCACCAAATTCAATATAATAGCCGTAATCGTAGCCAGCACCACCGGAGACTTTCCAAAAATCGTAGTCACCCACGCCGGGAAGCTGGCCAGGGCCGCATTGGCCTGAGTGATTCCCATTCCCAAAGCAACTGCCAATCCTACAATGGTAGTATTGCGGAAATTCATAGGCGCTGCCGTAATCAGCTTCACTCCCGTCATGGCGATGGATGCAAATACAGACACCGTGGCCCCGCCCAGGACACAGTTTGGAATGGTAAGAAGCACCGAGGAAAACTTAGGGATAAGGCCTGCCACCAGCAGAATCCCTGCTGCCAGTCCAAATACCCGCTTCGCTACCACTTTGGTTGAGGACACGATTCCCACGTTCTGGCTGAAGGTGGCAGTGGGAAGTCCCCCAAACAGGGCGCTGATCATATTACAGCATCCGTAAGCCACGATTCCCCCGTTGAGCTCTTCATCTGTAGGCATTCTGTCCATGCCTCCCGTAGTGGTGGCCGTAAAATCTCCGATGGCCTGGATGGAGTTGATGGCAAACAAAATACCGATAGCCACACAGGAAGAAGGTTCAAACACAATCCCAAAATGCAGAGGCTTGGGAAGCTGGAACAAAGACGCACCTGAGACAGCCGAGAAATCAACCAGCCCCATACACAAGGCCACCACATATCCCGCGGCGATTCCTATTAATATAGAAGAAAGCTTCCAGATGCCCTTTCCGTAATGATTGAGCCCTGTAACGATAATCAGAGTAATCAATGCCACCATCCAGTTCTGCCAGGAACCATACTGGGGGCTTCCCACACCTCCTGCCATATAGTTGATGGCCGTAGGGTACAGGGAAAGTCCGATGGCAAATACTACGGTTCCCGTAATCAGCGGCGGGAAAAACTTTCTGATCTCCTTAATGAAGATTCCCACGATAACCGCCACCAATCCGCCTACCATCTGGGCTCCCAGAATCGTGCCCACTCCGAAGTCCCCTGCAATAGCCTGCATGGTGGGAACATAGGCAAAGCTGATTCCCATAATCACGGGAAGGCCGGAGCCGATTCTCAGCTTCCCCTTCTGAAAGGGATACAGCTGTACCAAGGTAGTGAGAGCCGACAGCACCAGGGCCGCCTGGATCAATATTACCGAGTCTTTATCAGAAAGTCCTCCTACTCCCGCCACAATAATTGCCGGGGTTACACACCCCACAATCATGGCTACCACATGCTGCAGCGCCAAGGGAAATGCCTGCCCTAAAGTCGGCTTTCCATATAAATCAAATAGCAGGGCTGATGTATTGTCCTTTGCTCCTCTGCTCATTTTATATGTTTCCTCCTATTTTTTAATGGTTGGATCCCAGGTTCGTCACCTTTTGGGTCCTGGTATCGATTTCATTTAGGGAGACACTTCAATATTTTGGGAATTTTAGACAAATCTGCTTCCCATTGCTTCTATATTATCATGATTTTTACTGCAATGCAAGTTATTTTAATAATTTTTTATTGTAATAAAAATTTTTTATTTTCTTATTGATTTTTGGAAATTACTTGCTATAATGGGATTAGGGAGACAACAAAATAACCAAAAGCCACACACAACCTAAAAGGAGGATGGTAACATGTGTAACATACCAGAGGCCCATATCAAATGGACTCTCAACAACATTCCAAAAAGCGATGACAGGCAGATTCACTACATGTCTGTTGAGGAAATGAAAAAAGCCAGCAATTTTCACAAAAGCTTTCCTCAATATGATGTGACCCCTTTAACCCGCCTGTCTGACTTGGCAGAATACTTAGGACTGAAACGTCTCTATGTAAAAGATGAATCCTATCGTTTCGGCCTCAATGCATTTAAGGTGCTGGGCGGTTCTTATGCCATTGCAAGGCATATTGCCAAAGAGCTGGGACGGGACGTGAGCCAGGTCCCCTACAGTGTCCTCACCTCCAAAGAACTGCGGGAGCAGTTCGGTCAGGCCACCTTCTTTACTGCCACAGACGGCAACCACGGCCGCGGGGTGGCTTGGGCTGCCAACAAGCTTGGTCAGAAGTGTGTAGTGAGAATGCCCAAGGGAACCACTCAGACTCGTCTCAACAACATTGCCAAGGAACATGCCACTGTCACCATCGAGGATATGAACTACGACGACTGCGTCCGCCTGGCAGCAAAAGAAGCCGCCGAGACCGAGCGGGGCATTATGGTTCAGGACACGGCATGGGAGGGCTACGAGGAGATTCCCACCTGGATTATGCAGGGCTATGGAACCCTTGCCATGGAAGCAGACGAACAGTTATCCTCCGACGGAAGCCGGCCCACCCATATCTTGATCCAGGCAGGGGTTGGTTCCCTTGCCGGTGCGGTAATTGGTTATTTTGCAAATCGTTTTAAAGACAATCCGCCTGTTATGGTGGTTGTGGAGGCGGGAGCTGCAGACTGTCTTTACCGCTCCGCCATGCAGGCTGACGGAAGCCGCGTCAATGTTACCGGCGACATGCTTACCATTATGGCCGGCCTTGCCTGCGGGGAAGCCAACACCGTATCCTGGGATATCTTAAGGAATCACGCAGATGCATTTGTTTCCTGCCCCGACTGGGTAAGTGCCAACGGAACACGGATCTACGGAGCGCCTCTGGGCAGTGACAAGCGGGTGATCTCCGGGGAATCAGGGTCTGTCACCCTTGGTCTGGTTCACGCCTTGATGACCAATCCTGAGTATGAAGAGCTGAAGCATGCACTGAAGCTGGATGAAAATTCCCAGGTGCTTTTGGTATCCTCTGAGGGCGATACGGACCCGGACCGGTATCGTGAGATTGCCTGGGAAGGATTGTGCGGGACTCAGAAAAGGCCTTTTGCAGATTTATAAAATGATATTGTGAAAAAGGAGAGAATGATGATGTTGGATTTTGAGAAGATTAAGGAGGCTGCCCAGGGATACGGGGCGGATATGAATGCTTTTTTGAGAGCTATTGTAAGGAATCCGGGGGAGAGCTGTGATGAGAAGGCTCACATCGAGACCATTGCCGCCGAGATGAGGAAGGTGGGGTTTGATGAGGTTCAGATCGATCCTCAGGGTAATGTAATCGGATATATGGGTAATGGCGACCGGATTATTGCTTATGATGCCCATATTGATACTGTAGGAATCGGAAATATTGAGAACTGGAATTTTGACCCCTATGAGGGCTATGAGAATGAGACCGAGATCGGCGGACGCGGCGTGTCTGACCAGTGCGGGGGCATCGTGTCCTCCGTATACGGGGCCAAGATTATGAAGGATCTGAACCTGATTCCGGAAGGATGTAAGATCATGGTTGTGGGAAGTGTCCAGGAGGAGGACTGTGACGGCCTCTGCTGGCAGTATATTATTAATGAAGACAAGGTGAGACCGGAATTTGTGGTGTCCACGGAGCCTACGGACGGCGGCATCTACCGGGGACAGAGAGGGCGTATGGAGATCCGGGTGGATGTAAGAGGCGTGTCCTGCCACGGCTCCGCACCGGAGCGGGGAGACAACGCCATCTACAAAATGGCAGATATTCTTCAGGATATCAGGGCCCTCAATGAAAATGACGCGGAAGAGGGAACAGAGATTAAGGGCCTTGTAAAAATGCTTGATCCCAAATACAACAAGGACTGGGAAGAAGCTCGTTTCCTTGGAAGGGGTACCGTTACTACCTCCCAGATCTTCTATACTTCTCCCAGCCGCTGCGCCGTGGCCGACTCCTGTTCCGTATCCCTGGACCGCCGCATGACCTTCGGCGAGACATGGGAGAGCTGCTTAGATGAGATCCGCGCCCTTCCCAGCGTAAAGAAGTACGGAGATGATGTAAAGGTGTCCATGTACAACTATGACCGGCCTTCCTATACAGGATGTGTCTATGAGATCGAGTGCTATTTCCCCACATGGGCCATTCCTAAGGATCACAAGGTGACTAAGGCCTTGGAGGATGCCTACACCGGCCTTTACGGAGACAAGCGCATCGGAGCTGCCGAGACTCTGGCTATGCGTCAGGCCCGCCCTCTCACCGACAAATGGACCTTCTCCACCAACGGCGTGTCCATTATGGGAAGAAACGGCATTCCCTGTATCGGCTTCGGCCCCGGTGCAGAGGCACAGGCCCATGCCCCCAACGAGAAGACCTGGAAACAGGATCTGGTTACCTGCGCCGCCGTATATGCAGCACTTCCGTCCAAATACTTTGAATAAACATTCCATATAAGAAAGGATTAAAAAATTATGAAAACTTTACAGGATTACATTGACAAGTTAAACAAATTAAATTTCAAGGACATGTACAACGGAGATTTCTTCCTTACCTGGGAGAAGACCGATGAGGAATTGGAGGCAGTATTCACCGTTGCCGACGCCCTCCGCTATATGAGGGAGAACAACATTTCCACAAAGGTATTTGAAAGCGGACTTGGCATCTCCTTATTCCGTGACAATTCAACGAGAACCCGGTTCTCCTTTGCCTCCGCTTGCAACCTGCTGGGCTTAGAGGTTCAGGATCTGGATGAGGGCAAATCTCAGGTAGCTCACGGCGAGACTGTCCGGGAGACTGCCAATATGATCTCCTTCATGGCTGACGTAATCGGGATCCGCGACGACATGTACATAGGAAAGGGCAACAAATATATGCACGAGGTCGTTGACGCTGTGACCCAGGGCAACAAGGATGGGATTCTGGAGCAGAAGCCTACCTTAGTAAACCTTCAGTGCGATATTGACCACCCCACACAGGCCATGGCTGACATGCTTCACATTATTCATGAATTCGGCGGCGTGGAGAACTTAAAGGGCAAAAAGCTGGCCATGACCTGGGCATACTCTCCTTCTTACGGAAAGCCTCTGTCTGTTCCCCAGGGTATTATCGGACTTATGACACGCTTCGGCATGGACGTGGTTCTGGCACATCCCGAAGGCTATGAAGTATTCCCGGAGGTTGAGGAAGTAGCTGCTGCCAATGCGAAAAAATCAGGCGGCACCTTTACCAAGACAAACAACATGGCTGAGGCATTCAAGGATGCGGATATCGTATATCCGAAGAGCTGGGCTCCCTTTGCAGCCATGGAAAAACGTACCGAGCTCTACGGCAACGGCGACACAGAAGGCATTAAGGCCCTGGAAAAGGAACTGCTGGCACAGAATGCACAGCACAAGGACTGGGCCTGCACGGAAGAGCTTATGGCCACTACCAAGGATGGAAAAGCCCTCTATATGCACTGCCTGCCGGCTGACATCTCTGGCGTGAGCTGCAAGGAAGGCGAAGTGGATGCCACTGTATTTGACCGCTACCGTGATCCCCTGTACAAGGAGGCCAGCTTTAAGCCCTATATTATTGCCGCTATGATCTTCCTTGCTAAGTTTGCTGATCCGGCGGATGTGCTTAAAAAATTGGAGGAAAAGGGGACTCCAAGGGTTTTTAAATAAAAAGAAAGGACTATGGTATGTCTAAGAAAAAAAGGATTGTCATTGCCCTTGGGGGGAATGCTTTAGGAAATACTTTGCCGGAGCAGATGAAGGCCGTTAAGATTACGGCCAAGGCCATTGTGGATTTGATTGAGGAGGGCTGTGAGGTTGTGGTGGCTCATGGGAACGGGCCTCAGGTAGGTATGGTGAACAACGCCATGATCGCTCTGACCCATGAGGATGCACAGCAGCCTAATACGCCTCTGTCCGTGTGCGTAGCTATGAGCCAGGCTTATATTGGGTATGATCTGCAGAACGCCCTGAGGGAGGAGATGCTGAACCGGGGAATTGAGAATATTCCTGTGGCTACCATGATTACCCAGGTACGGGTGGATCCGGAGGATCCGGCTTTTGCCTCTCCTTCTAAGCCCATTGGGAAGTTTGTCAGTGAGAGTCAGGCAAAAATCATGGAAGAAAAGTTCAACTATATTATGAAAGAGGATTCGGGAAGAGGGTATCGGCGAGTGGTGGCTTCTCCTAAGCCTGTGGAGATTATTGAGATCGGTACCATCCGGACTATGGTGGAATCCGGGGATCTGGTGATCGCATGCGGCGGCGGCGGGATTCCTGTGATTCGCCAGGGCAATCATCTCAAGGGGGCAAGTGCCGTTATCGATAAGGATTTTGCCAGCTGTCTCCTTGCCAAGGAACTGGATGCGGACTTTCTGATTATTCTCACTGCCGTGGAACAGGTGGCCTTAAACTTCGGGAAGCCGGAGGAAACATGGCTTTCCGATGTGTCTGTGAAGGAAGCAAAGGAATATATCAAGGAAGGACATTTCGCGCCTGGCTCCATGCTGCCTAAGGTACAGGCGGCTGTGGACTTTGCGGCTTCCAAGCCGGGGCGCACCGCGCTTATCACCCTGCTGGAAAAATCGAGAGACGCCATTCAGGGGAAAACGGGAACTATGTTTCACCTGTAAGAGTCATAAATACCAGGCAGTCCTTATCACAATGATCCCTGCCGTCTGCCGACTATTCCATCGGCGGCAGACGGCAGGGGGCTATACAAAAACCATCAAATTTCATAGCTTTAAATTTTACTTAATCATACAGGACAGATTCTATACCAGCCCGTTTCTGTCAATTATATTCTTTTTTTAACTGCCCGATAATTCTCTAAATACTTTTTAAAGACGGAAATTTTTTCCGGTGGACACAGCGGAAAGATTTGAGAATTGGTCAGAAAGCGTCTGTACTTTAGTGCGAACGCCTGTGTACAAACGGACAGCACCTTCACAGTATATTATAGATTCCTATAAGAGAAAACCCTACGCTGATCAGCACACATACCACGGATGTAATAAAAAGCCTTACAAACAGCTTATTGGTATCCTGCTCTCCCTTTCCCTGGCTGAATATGGCATATTGTGCCATAACACCGGCTCCTCCTGTGGAAGCCGGGCTGAACGCTGCCAGAAATGAAGTCATGGTAATACTGGACACCAGAGGCCCGTAACCGGCCCCCGGAAACTGCTGCAGGATTCCGGGAACTGTGGGAATGAGCGCCGGCATAACCACTCCTGTGGTGGAACTGAACCAAGACATAATTCCCGATGCCAGGGCCATAATGGGGCGGGCCGTCACACCCGACATCACCGATGTAAGCCCTGCCACCAGAAGGTCGATTCCCCCAAGAGCCTTTACTACAGCCATAAGCATATTAACGCCGCATACTAAGATGAAGGTTCCCCACGGCATGATTTTAATAGCATCCTTATCCTTTGCCACTCCCAGAATGCAGAGAATCATTCCCGCTAAGGGTGCAGCCAGACCAATATTTACATTGAATACAAATACCACCAACACCACTGCACCCATGGCTGCCAAAGTCATCTTCTGATTTCTATCGAAACCGGGGATATCTGATAACAGCTCCAGATTCTTTGCCTCCGGCTTGTAAAGCTTGTATAGGAAATAAATACCAAGGGTAATGATAATCCATACGATGAAGCATTCACCAAACAATTCCCATGAATACTGCCCTGCAAATTCTGTTTCGCCCATAAGGCCTGCCGCAATAATCCCTCCGTTGGAAATAGGAGACATACATCCCATATTACAGGCTAAGGTAATAATCAATCCCATGGCAATGACATCAATTCCAAGCTCTGCCGCCAAGGCAATCCCTAGAGGAAGAAGAATGGCAAAGGTAGGAATGTTTCCGCATCCGGCCGCACTGAGTATAAAGGTCAGAAGAGCAATGATCAAAGGGATGCACCACAGCTGCCGGCCGGTGAGCTTCATCATCTTCTTAGCCAGAAGATCCATGGTTTTGTTATTGACCGCCATGCTGAACAGAAAGGCAGGCCCGACTAAGGAGATAAACAGGCTGGTGCTGAAATTGGATATCACCGTCTTGTCCGGGATTCCCCCGATGCGGGCGATAATCAAGGCCATTCCCATAGCCAGAAATCCCATATTCACCTTTTTCCAGAAACCCAGTACCAGCACCGCGATTAAAAACAGTAATGACAATAAGGCCAAATTATCCATTTGCTCCTCCTCCTTTATTTAAGTTTCTCTATTTTCTCCTCAAAATCCAGAATACACCGGTTAAATTTATCTGCTTCCAAAATGGGGAACAGATGATTCCCGCTCTCCGTGAACTCATAACAGACTGCCAGGGGAGAATGAACCATACGCCTTACGGCCTCATGGCCCGACTCCCATGCATCATGATAGGACGAATGAGAAACAAATGTTGCCACGGGAATGGTTCTGTTCTTAAGAGGAGTCATGTTGTCCGTAAAATAGGTGTCCAAGTGATATTCAATGCCGATCCACGGCGGAATCTGAAGCAGGCTTTCCTGCAGCAGATCTGCATCTTCCGGCTCCAAGGGAGAATTCTCTCTTCCCGTTTTGGCATACTGAACCGGATCCGTAATATAGGGCATCATCCTTTTAAACCATCCATCGATGTTATAGCCTCTTGCCTTGTGTTCATTCCATGGCTCATCGCTGAATGCATAAAGAGACGCATCTGCCATGATCATTCCTTTCAGCCGGTATTCTTGTTCCAGCTCCGCATAGGAAGCCGCCACCGCCCCGCCTAAAGAATGTCCGATTAAGAGTACCTGTTCCAGATTTAAATGATCAATCAATTCTCTCACATCCCGTGCCATGCGTGCCTGCCGGTTTCCCCCTGCCACCTTCATAGAACGGCCATGTCCCCGAAGATCCAGACAGACTACCTTATGATTCTCTGCCAGAACAGGAACCGTATGCCGCCACATAGTCAGCGCTTCCCCAAATCCCGGAAGCAATACAATGGGGTCTCCCTCCCCGGTCACCTCATAATAGAGCCACAATCCATCCGACGTCTGAAAAAAATTTTCCCTCTTTGCCATTTCCGCTCCTCCTTTTATATTTTTTAGGTAATTACGAAACTCGAAACTTGGCTGAATATTCTGACCATATATGACAGGAAAAGACATTTGCACCATGAAAATGAGACCATAGAACCCAGGAGGGATGAGCCCCGACTGGGTTCTGCTTTCCTGGGCTCATTCGCAATCACCTATTTCTTTTATGTTTTCTTTGATGTAAATTTATCTATAAAATTCCCTTCCATAATCAGATTGGCTGTTCGTATTCCGTAAGTATACCCAATGACCGGTTCGGCCTCTCCCTCTGTGTAGTCTGCTCCGGCTTCCAGCACTCCGCCCGGGTGACCGATACGGACAGACCCGCACTTCGCTTTTTTTCCAATAATCTGCGCAACAATGCTTCCGGGTACTGCTGCCGCTGCTGCCGTGCACATAGCGCCTGTCATGGCATAAGTAGGATGGGCTTTCTGCATGGACATCATGCGCCCCAGCAGGTCCACCTCACTTTTTTCCACAGCATTTCCATCGGAATCTGTATAATCGGCAGGCTCTGCCACCATTGTCATCTTAGGAATCCCCGGGGACTTCCATGAAGAACTTTTATAATCCTCAATAAGTCCAAGATGTACTGCCGCTATGCCTCGTATCTTCTCCAACAGCTCCAATTTCTCCTTATCCTGGTCTATCTCAAATGGAAGCTCTGAACCCTTCATCCCCACATCGGCTGCCCTTACAAACACCAGAGGGTTGGCCGCATCTACTATGGATACTTCCATTGCTCCAAAGCCAGGAATGTCCAGCACATCCACGGCCTTTCCTGTAGGGAGCAGCCTTTTCGATATGGTTCCTGAAGGATTCATGAATTTCAGACGTATGGGAGCGGCAGTACCGCAGACCCCGGCAATCTTCGTCTCTCCCTGATACTGCACCTGGCCGTTCTCCACCTGCACCTCTGCAATAATCACCTTATTTGTGTTGGTATTGTAAATCCTGACTTCTGTTATGGGCTCTGTGATCTTCACCAATCCCTGCTCAATGGCAAAGGGCCCCACTCCTGAAGAGATATTGCCGCAGTTCCCTTTATAGCTGACTAAAGGCTTATCCACAGATACCTGGGCAAAGGTATAGTCAACATCCGCATCCTCACGGAGGGAGGGACCGACAATCGCCGCCTTGCTTGTTACGGACGCTCCACCCCCAAGCCCATCGATCTGTCTTTGGTGTGGGCTCCCCATGACTCGTAATAAAAATCCATCTCTTTCCGGCCCTGCCTCCGGTATATCCTTCTCCAAAAAATAGATCCCTCTGCTTGTCCCGCCGCGAATTATGGAACAGGGAATCTTTTTTCTGACTTCCATTCTACTCCTCCTGATCTTTCATCTCTGCTGCAGCTGATACTATTATTATATAGAGTCTCATGTAATTTGTAAAATTCATGTTTTTCATTCAAATCATAGATAAAAGGAATAATTATGGTCAGACCAGGGAATCTGTGGTATGCTTAAAGCTGTAAGGGGGGCCTGGCTTGCGGCCTATGAAAGTCAATGGAATTGGGGGATTTAACTATGGATTTTAAAGAACTGACTTATGTCATAGCCATCGCGAAACATCAGAATATTACCAGAGCTGCTGATTCCCTTTATCTCACTCAGCCCACTCTGTCCAAATTCCTGCAGAACTTAGAGCGGGAACTTGGTGTAAAATTGTTCCGAAAGCTGGGGAACCGCTTTGTCCTCACCTATGCCGGCGAACGCTATGTGGCGAAAGCCACGGAGATTCTGAATCTGAAAAAAGAGCTGGAACAGGAACTGGGCGATATCAGGAAGAACAACGCCGGCTCCTTAAAAATTGCATTTCCTACCATGCGGGGCAGCTATATGCTTCCCTGTACTCTGCCCATCTTCAACAGCTTATATCCCCAGGTAAACTTAAGCATTTTGGAGGCTCATTCCAGTCTGCTGGAGGGAATGCTGTTAAACGGAGAGGCGGATCTGGCCTTTTTCAACCTTCCCATCAAAAGCCCTGACGTGGACTATGAGATCATCAGCCACGAGGAGGTTCTGCTGGTTCTTTCCGCCGATCATCCCTTGGCTTCCATGGCAGTTCCGAGAGAAGGGTGCAAGTACCCCTGGATGGATTTAAAGCTCTTGGAAAACGAGGCTTTTATCCTTCAGATTCCCGGTCAGCGCACCAGACAGACCGTGGATCTCCTGTTAAAAAACAGCGGCATCTCCCCGAACATCAAATTGGAGACCAGCAATATTCCTGCGTCTGCAGAGCTGGCCTCCAAAGGGTACGGATGCTGCTTTATTACGGAAACTCACTTAAAGCATATTCGGTTTACAGGAAAGCTATCCTGCTTTTCCGTGGGAGACCCCTGCACCACCGTGGATTTTGTAGCGGCCTTCCGCAGGGGAAGCTATATTCCCTACCATGCCAGGGAATATATTAAGATCGTGAGGGACTTTACTTAAACAGGACATGTAAAAGCTCAAAAGGCCACGGCTCACTTTTGTAAATGGCAAATTGGGATAGGATAATCATTCATGTGTATGTCATGACGTTTTTCACTTTGAAACTGACAAATTCGCCGTCCTGTGGTGCAATTAAAATATACCAAAAATTAAAAACCATATGGAGTAAACAATGTCAGAGGGAATTGCATACCAGAACAAGGATATTCTGTTTAAGATTCTGGGTCAGACTTACAAAGAAAAAAGCTTTGCTACATACGGAATAGATCTTCCTCCTATCCGGGAATTGCTTCCCACAAATCTGCCGAAAATTTCAGCGAATGAAGTAGACCTAGCGGAGCAGATACCGGATGAGGAACAGCGGATTTTTGCCCTGTCCGGCGTGATCGTGGCAAGTGATAAATTCATCGATAGAACATATCTGGAGCAGATAAGAAGGAGGATCCATATGACGCAGTTAGGACAGCTTTATGAAAAAGAAAAGATTGAATATGGTAATCAGAAAGCACGGGAAGCTTCTATAAAAGAGAAAACGGAAATGGCTTTAAAAATGTTGAATCGCAATATTAATATTATAGATATCATGGAAGTTACCGGACTTACTGAAACAGAAATTCTTCGTCTTCAAAAAACATATTGTTATAACCCAACAACCAACCCGGTGCCGGAGAAACTCTCCGGCACCGAACTTTTTTACTGTGCGCTTCCAATCTCCCGGTTGATTCCGTCAATCAGCATATCGGCGCAGCTTTCCGCTGACTCCACCCCATAGCTCAAGGACTGAATGGTCAAAGTGTACACTCCGTCAGGAGCCTTGAGTGCCGCACGCTCCGTAAAGATATCAAGCTTAAAGGGGCTCCACGCAAGAAGCTTCTCGTTCATATCCGCCACCTTGCTGCCTTCAGTATCCACGTATTTTACAGCATTTTTATTGCAGGGAATACCGCGGCTGTCGCCTAAGATAGCAGCACCCTCCTCATCGCCGAAGAGGAATTGAATCAATGCAGCCGCCTCCACGGGATGCTTGCTTGTAGCAGTGACAGCGATCACCTGAGATGCCTTTAAGGGGCCGCCGTTGTAATCGCCCATGTTCACCATGTCGCCTACTACCAGTTCACCGTCAGTAACCGCGTCCTCAAGCTTGGCAATGTTGGTATCCCACACCATGGAGCCGCCGTAATGGCCGTTGATCCAGCTTTCGCTTGTCTCAATAAGCTCTGAGGTTCCCTCGCCTGCCAATTTCTCAGAATTAGGCATTACATGGCGGTCTTCCAGTTCCTTGATAATTTCCAGTCCCTCGATGACTTCTTCTCTGGAATACTGCAGCTTGCCATCGGCGATCCACTCTTTACCGTACCGGCACTGAAGGTAGTAGATCATCAGGTGAATCTTAGCATAGTCTGCACATGCGAAGGGATAGTAAGAACCATCCTCATATGCGGCAAAGGCATCGCCGGCAGCAAAAAGTTCATCCAGAGTAGTGGGAATCTTCACTCCTATCTTGTCAAAGGTGGTCTTGTTCCACAAGAACCCGCGGCCGGTGTTGGCAATGGGAAGTGCCTGAAGAGCCCCTCCTATGGTGTAGAACTGTTTGTCCGACTCCTCATACTGGGACAGGTCGATGATATCGGACACCTTGTTCAAGTCATAGAATGTGGTTCCCTGGGGAGAGTATACAAATACCCAGTCCATATTCAGCTGAATCACATCTGCTGCGGAGCCTGCGTTCAGGGCAAGAGCCACCTTCTCCTCATGGCCGCTGAACGCCTCGTACTCTGCCTCCACCGTAATGTTGGGATACTTGGCCTCAAACGCCTCGATGGCTTTCAGCGTCTTCTCGTGGCGGGAATCTCCGCCCCACCAGTTAAACCGCAGGGTAATGGGATCCGTGGTGTTAATGGCTGTTCCCTGGGCTGCTGCTTCAGTCTGGGCCGGCGCTTCCGTCTTGTCTGTTCCCCCGGCAGCCGCCTCGGTCTGGGCCGGCGCCGCAGTCGTCGCTGCCTGGGTTGGAGCAGGCTGCTCTGACTTGTTGGGCATACACCCGGCCAGAGACCCCGTCAATACGCCTGCAAGAATCAGGCTTGTAAGCTGCTTCATCTGTTTTCTCATGTGAAAACCTCCCTTTTGTTATGATCTTTCATGGCAACACGTTCTATCCTTTTACCCCTCCTGCCGAGATTCCGTCTACAAAGGAATCCTGGGCCAGGAAAAATACGAATAGCGAAGGAATCATGGCAATGAGGGACATTGCCAGAATGCGGTTCCAGTCAAATCCGGTCTCTGTATCCATGGACATCCGCAAAAAGATGGATACAGGATATTTGCGCACCGAGTTAATGTAGATCAAGGGCCCCATAAAGTCATTGGACGCCCACATAAACTGAAACAAGGCGCAGGAGACAATGGAGGGCTTCAGCATAGGTACGATCACATACCAAAGACGCTGAACCACATTGCATCCGTCGATCTCCGCCGCTTCCTCAAGCTCCCTGGGAATCCCCCTTAGAAACTGTATGAGCATGTACACGAAAAAGGTATCTCCTGCCAGCATGGAGGGAACGACTATGGGCAGATAGGAGTTGAGCCATCCAATCTCGTTAAATAAAATGTACTGAGGCGCGTTTAACACCACCTGAGGAAGAAACAAGGTGGACAGCAGCACGGCAAAGAAGAATTTCTTCCCCACAAACTGAAACCTGGCAAAGCCGTAGGCAGTTATGGTGGCGGAAATTACGGTGACTATCACCTTGGGAAGTACAAACTTATAAGTATTTCCCATAAAGTGGAGGAGCGTCATGCCTTCATATCCCTTGTAGCCGTTCCGGTAGCCATCCAAGGTAGGCTCCAACGGAAAAATACTGGCGCTGGAAAAGAGTTCCGCATTGGTCTTAAAAGAAGCTCCCACCATCCAGCACAGCGGGTAAATCATAATGATGCCGAGTCCTATTAAAAGCAGGTATCGCAGGAATGTGTTGATTCTCTGTTTTTGCTGTTTTCCCATGAGCTCTACCTCCCTTCCTCGTCAGCATAGTAAACCCAGTATTTCTGACTGACAAATGCAATGACCGTGAAAGTCATAATAATCAGGAACAACAGCCATGCAATGGCGCTGGCAAGTCCCAGCTCATATCGCTTAAAGGCCTCATTGTAAACCAAAAGCGACGCCAGGGTCGTGGAGCGTAAGGGGCCGCCCTGGGTAATGATGAAGGGGCCGTTGAATTCCTGGAATTTGTGGCACAGCTGGGTCACAAAGTTATAGAAAATCACAGGCGTAATCAGAGGAACCGTAATCTTAAAGAACTGCCTCCATCTGGTTGCCCCATCTATGGCCGCCGCCTCGTAAAGATCTGCGGAAACACCCTTTAAAGCGGCCAGGAAAATTACCATGGGGGAGCCGAACTGCCACACCTTTAAAAGGATTATGACAAAGAACGCTCCATCGGGATTGCCCAGCCAGTTAAAGGCAGGGATTCCCAGCTTGCCCAGAAGGATATTCACAAGACCCTCTGTCTTAAACAGGAATTTCCACAGCACTGCTACGGATACGGAGCCTCCAAGGATGGACGGCACATAGTAGATGGTGCGGAAAAGATTCACTCCCCGGATTTTGCCGCTTAAAATATAGGCGATAAACAGTGCGAATATGAGCTCCAAGGGCACCGTAAAAAATGCGTACTTAAAGGTTTGGATAAACGCCTTGACAATCAATTTGTCCTGCAGAATATTCTGGTAATTTTTCAGTCCGATAAAGGAGGCTGTCTTAAACATGTTGTAATCATGAAAGCTGTACACCAGGGAAGCAAGGAAGGGATACAGCTTAAAGATACAAAATCCCGCAAGCCACGGAAGGATAAATGCCAGACCGATATTCCGCTTCCAGAACCGTTTCTTTCTTTTCTCCATATTGTTCTCCTTATTTCTTCCAGCCATCCGGAAGATATGTAACCGTGTTTTTAATCATATCCTCTGCCAGCCTTCTTACCTCTCCCTCGGGGATACATCGGCATTTTACAAGAGGATCCTCCATAAATGCTTTTACCACCAGTTCCATGTCACAGGTTTTTGATGCCTGAAGAATCCGCTCATGGTTCTCAATATGAGGCATCATGAGGGCTTTCAGCTTCTCAGGCACCTCTCCCGCCACAATGGGACGTATCTGATTTTTGTAGAACACCGCATTGGTCTCCACCACGGCTGTCTCCGGAAGATTGGTAATCTGATGGGCCGTGTTGGGGATATTCACATTGCTCACCACCCGGTCCAGGCCGCAGAGGGCTTTGATCAAAAGCACTCCCTCTTCCCCTGATGGAGTCAGCTCCATTTTCTCCTCACCTGCAATGAGACGGCCTCTGCGCTCCAGACGTTCCTTGTACTGCTGCCTGCGGAAATCCACTGTGGTCAGTCCGTATCTCCAGGATGTGACCGTATCTCTGTCTTTCAAATACGTATCTCCCGGCATAAATTCCACCAGATGCCTGTCCCCCGCAGCGGCTATGGCGCCGTAACGCCGGAACAGATCCATTTTTACACGGTGTCTGCAGTTGAATGTGGACTTCTCCCACGGTCTTTCCGGGTCGTCCCAGCCCTCTGCAAAATGTTTGTCAATATAATCCCGGTACACGGGGAACAGGTCTATATTCTGGTAGGAAGCTTCGTTAAACCAGGTAAAATGATTGATACCCAGGACGTTTACATGGATGTCCCTCCGATCCACATGCTCCAGATGAAGCTCCTCTTTGACGATTCCCGCCAGAACCTTCTGGGTTCCAAAGACTTCATGGCAGCATCCAAAGGCCTTGATCGCAGGAAATGTATCGTACAGGCTCTTCACACAGAGGGTCATGGGATTGGTGTAGCTGATTACCCATGCCTCGGGACAGTACTCCTTGATGGCTTTGGCAATCTCCTCATACATGGGAAGAGTCCGCAGCCCCCGAATCATGCCGCCCGGGCCGGCCGTGTCTCCCACAGACTGAAGAATGCCCAGACGTTCCGGAAGGTGTACATCTGACTCCATCTCATCCAGGGTTCCCGGAAGAATGGAGATAATCACAAAGTCCGTGCCTGTAAGGGCTTCCTCCATGGTGGATGCTGTGGTGTAGTTCCATTTGCCCAGACAATCCTCCCGCTCCTTCAGCTGATTTCCGATCATCATGTTCTTTCCGGCGGCGTCCTTGTCAATGTCGTAGAGGCACACGGTTCCCCCAAGAGATGGCTCCAATGCCAGATCCGCCATGAGCTTCCAGGCCCACAGCTTTGATCCCCCTCCGATATAGGCAATTCGTATATCAGAAACATGATCCTTTGTCCAATTCATCATAGTTTTTATCTCCTTCTCCCGCCAGCAGTCTGCTGTTTTATTTATCTTGCCTAAATACGGCAAGTTTTTTTATCCTTGTATTGATTATATTATCTATTTACTATATAATCAAATTTATAATATTTAGT
>JAAWHU010000152.1 GCA_022796015.1 Hungatella sp.
ACCGGCTCATAAAATGTATCCGGATGATTTGGATCAAATATTTCGTTCGCCCACATCACAGTCACAAGATTTTCCGTCTCAGATAAATTGATGATATTATGCGCATATCCGGGAAGCATATGTACTGCCTGAATCTTATCCCCACTTACTTCAAATTCAATTACTTCATCTGTTCCAAGCTTTCGTTCCTGAATGAGTCCATGCCCTGCAACCACAATGAAAAATTCCCACTTCGTATTATGCCAGTGCTGCCCTTTGGTGATTCCTGGCTTACTGATATTTACAGAGATTTGCCCATGGTCAGCAGTCTTCAGCAGCTCAGTAAAACTGCCCCGGTCATCCCGCTGCATTTTTAAGTCGAAGGCAATCTTTTCTTTCGGCAGGTAGCTCAGATACATGGAATACAGCTTCTTCTCAAATGACCCGTCAGGGATCACAGGCATCACCAAACTCTCAGGTTGATTATGGAATGTATACAGCAAATCAACGATTTGGCCAAGTGTGGCCTTGTGAGTAATTGTAACTCCGCAGTATTTTCCATCTGCGCACCATCTCGGTGTCAGTCCATCATACTCAACTCCTTCAATCACTTCCCCGGTCTTTGGATATTCGCAATGATGCTCTTTGCCTTCTATGGCATCGTACATCTCATCCAGCAGATCATCTATAAAAAGCATTTCCAGTTCAACGTTCGGATCATTTACTGTTATCGGAAGTTCATTGGCAATATTATTGCAGAAAGTTCCAACGGCACTGTTGTAATTTGGGCGTACCCATTTCCCGACCAGATTGGGAAATCTGTACACTAATACTTTGACGCCAGTCTCTTCACCATACCGGAAAAATAACTCTTCACCTGCTTTTTTGCTTAGGCCATATTCCGAAGTTCCAAAACGCCCCGCAAGTGCAGCCTGCACACTGCTGGACAACATAACAGGAGCTTTATTATTATGTTTCTTAAGCGTATCTAACAGCATTGTTGCAAAGCCAAAATTACCCTTCTTAAAATCTTCCGGATCTTCAGGTCTGTTTACTCCTGCGAGATTGAATACGAAATCTGCCTTTGCACAGTATTCATCAAGTTCTTCCAATGTAGAGGAAAGATCATATTGAAAAATATTTTCAATGACAATGTCTGGTCTTGTTCTGTTCTTTCCATCACGAACATTTTTTAGATTTTCTACAAGGTTTCGACCTACAAATCCGGCCGCACCGGTTACAAGTATATTCATTTCTGCCACCCTCAGATTTCTTTTCTCCAAACCATTTTATTAACAACACCAACATAAGACTGGATGATCTTCACTACCTTATCAGACACATTTGTGTCCACATAGTCCGGTACGGGAAGTGCGCCTCCGTTCTTCTCTTTTCCAACCATCTCTACTGCCATATCTACAGCCTGGTAAAGTCCTTTGGCATCAATGCCGGACAGAATAAAACAGGCCTTATCCAATGCCTCAGGCCGTTCTGTCGAAGTTCGAATACATACAGCCGGAACCGGATGTCCGACAGATGTAAAGAAACTGCTCTCTTCCGGAAGTGTTCCGGAATCCGAAACGACTGCAAAAGCGTTCATCTGCAGGCAGTTGTAATCATGAAATCCAAGAGGCTCATGCTGAATTACTCTCGAATCAAGTTTAAAGCCGGAAGCATCCAGGCGCTTACGAGACCGTGGATGACAGGAATATAAGACTGGCATATCATATTTCTCAGCCATCCTGTTAATTGCTGTAAAAAGAGAAGTAAAATTCTGCTCAGTATCAATATTCTCTTCTCGATGTGCGGAAAGAAGGATGTATTTTCCTTTCTCTAATCCTAATCTCTGATGTATGTCAGATGCCTTGATAGCCTCCAGGTTCTCTGTCAGTACCTCTGCCATTGGACTTCCCGTGACATAAGTACGTTCTTTGGGCAGTCCGCAATCTGCAAGGTATCTTCTTGCGTGCTCAGAATAGGCCAGATTTACATCTGAGATAATATCCACAATGCGGCGGTTCGTCTCTTCCGGCAGACATTCATCCTTACAGCGATTCCCGGCCTCCATATGAAAAATTGGAATATGGAGACGCTTTGCGCCAATAACGGAAAGACAGGAATTCGTATCACCCAAAACAAGTACAGCGTCCGGTCCCAGTTCGGCCATTACTTTATAACTTGCCGCAATAATATTTCCCATTGTCTCGCCAAGATCTTCGCCAACCGTGTCAAGATAAAGTTCCGGTTTATTTAATCCAAGATCCTTAAAAAAAACACCGTTCAGATTATAATCATAATTCTGACCGGTGTGGACCAATAAAGTATCAAAGTATTTCCTGCACTTCTTTATTACCGCGGCAAGTCTGATGATTTCAGGCCTTGTGCCAACTATAATCATCAGCTTGATTTTACCATTTTCTTTCCACTGTGCTTCGTTTTTATTCATAGTGAGATTATCCCCTGCTTATTTATTTCTCAATCTTTGCCAGCTCTTCCTGCACATAATCCGTTGTGAGAATTTTCTTCACCACACCATCCATATCAAGCAGATTCGTATTATGAGAGGTATAGCTTTCTTCTGCTTCCGTCTGAACCTGGCCTCTGACAAAATACTTATCGTAGTTCAGATCCCGGTTATCAGCAGCCACACGGAAATATTTTCCCATGTCTTCACTTCTTAACCGTTCTTCCCTTGTCATCAGTGTCTCATAAAGCTTTTCGCCATGTCTTGTCCCGATAATGTTAGTTCCCGTATCCCCAAATAACTTCTGCACACCTTTTGCCAGTTCGCCAATCGTACTCGCATCGGCCTTTTGAATAAAGAGATCGCCTGGATTCGCATGATTAAAGGCAAATCTCACCAGCTCTACAGCCTCGTCCAGATTCATCAGGAATCGAGTCATCTCCGGATTTGTAATTGTAATGGGATTTCCAGCCTTAATTTGATCAATAAACAGAGGAATCACAGACCCTCGAGAACACATAACATTTCCATATCTCGTACAAGCTATGACCGTACCGCCACGCTCAGCGGCTACACGGGCATTCGCAAAAATGACATGTTCCATCATTGCTTTGCTGATTCCCATCGCGTTGATCGGATAAGCCGCTTTATCTGTGCTCAGACATACAACTCTCTTCACACTGGCATCAATCGCTGCATGCAGAACATTGTCTGTACCCTCAACATTCGTCCTGACTGCCTGCATTGGGAAAAACTCGCAGGAAGGAACCTGCTTCAAAGCAGCCGCATGAAAAATGTAGTCCACACCAGGCACTGCATCTGCCACTGATCTTAGATCTCTTACATCTCCTATGTAGAACTTCACCTTGTTCGCATGTTCAGGGTATTTTGCCTGTAATTCATGCCGCATATCATCTTGTTTTTTCTCATCCCGACTGAAAATCCTGATCTGGCCGATGTCCGTTGTTAAGAAGTGTTTCAGAACGGTTGAACCAAACGAGCCGGTTCCGCCTGTTATCATTAGTGTTGCTCCGTTGAATTCTGACATTGTATACCTCTCCTTCATGGATATGTTTACTTAAAATATTGTCTTCAAACTGGCTATGACCTTTTTATAAATTAATTTAACTTTTTACTTTTATCAGCAGTGATATACATCTATTTCCCTATAGTTCTCGCAAAATTACATTGTATTTTAAAAATATTTCAGTGAACTTCCATTTTCCTTTTCCTTAATAAGGACATTCGTCCGATAGTAACCGTGGATATATACGCCCCCCCGAGCGATACAATAACTATTGGAATTACATAAAACCAATTCCCAGTCCATTCGAAATTCGCAAATATGTTAATAACTGTCATATGATACAAAAACAGACCATAGGATATATCTGTGGAAAATCTAAATTGAGGAAAACGATATGCAAAACCTATTAAACCAATAACAAGGAAGGAGCTCCACCCCAAGTAATATCCAGTGTACAAGTCAAATTCAGTCACAAAAAATATAGCAGCTATTATCAGACAAATATACCAACATCTCTGAAGCATAGGCAAAAATACCTTTTTAAACTCCGCTATAAACATACCTATATAAAATATCCAGAAATATTTTATAATAGTTTGATCATAAAGTTTTCCGACAATTTCTCTTTTTGTCACTTCATGAACAAAATAATCCAGCCAAAAGCTAATGCCAAATACAGCGCCAAAGCCTATGACCCATGTTCTTAGCTTACGGTTATCCATTATTTTATAAAAAAACCACACCA
>JAAWHU010000153.1 GCA_022796015.1 Hungatella sp.
AGCGGAACACCTGCATGGCTATTTCATTCTCGCCCGGACGGAGATAGGGGGTGATGTTGAATTCGGGTTCGAGCTTTGAGTCCTCGCTGTAGCCAATGCCGGAGTCAGGTTGATGGAATCGGATGGGACCTTCTCTAGCCCCAGGAGAGTTGCAGTCTCCTGGCCATAGATCTTCACAAATAGATCATAGGGGGACCGTCCGTTCCATTTTTTTCGTGGATACGAATTGATATGATTCATCAGACGCTTGATCTCTTCCTCTCTGTATTCCTCCTTCGCCTCCCCTTTGGGAATCACATATCGGATGAATTCATGGTTCCGTTCACATCTGCTTTTCTGATTGCTGTTCATCGGGTCACAGTAGAATACACGGCACTGGATCTCTCCGCTCTCTGTGTCCGCCTCTATCCTCATGGGATCCGTAAACTCGCTTCCACGGTCCGTCACAATCACCTGGAACAGCATACAGAACCGTTCCTCTCCCAGGATTTTCCTCAGTTTCTGAAATACCCCGCTCACAGAAGCAGAGGTATTCCTCTCCCGAAGGAACATCAGCTGCAGGTCACAGTTGGTAAACAGGATTGTCAGAAGGGTCTGCCCTCCTTTTTTCAGAACCACGCTGTCCATCTGACTTACACTGGCATCTGGGTTCTCACTCATGTACTCCTGATACTCTTCATACCCCCGCCCAAGATGGCACGTTCTGTCCACACGCAGCACAGGACCGCTCTTTTTACGTTCCGGACGGCGCAGCTTCCTTCTCAAGTCGATATTTCGGGCGTCCAGAAGGCCTGCTTCTATATAAGAATAAATAGTCCTGTCTGTCACTGGCAGTTCAGCCCGATGGTTTTCGCAGATCACCGGAAGGGACTGGCCCTGTTTCACCAGAGGGGAAATCAGGTCATTGATCTCATTTAGCTCCCTTTCGGTAAGAGAGATTCCTTTTCTGGATTCTGACAGAGTGGACTCATACTGTTCCTGGGCGTGCTTTGCGTCATAAAGCATCCGGCGGAGGCGGCAGCGCAGGCGATGGTCACAGGCATTGCAGACAAAAGGGGAGCGTTCATACTCCCTGCAGAATTCCTCCTGGTAGTCCGGGAAGCCCTGGATACAGCCTCCGCAGGCGCTCTGGCACTGACGTTTTCCTTTAAAACACTTAGACCGGCATTGGGGGACCCTGGTGCAGATATCATGGTGGACACAGTTATTGCCTTTTGAAGAGGCCACCAGCCGCCTGTGAGCTTTGATCTCCCGCCCAACTGTGGAACGGTCTTTGCCAATGTTCTTTGCAATCTGCGCTGCACTCATTCCCTGCTGAAGTCCTGTCTGAATTGCTAATCTGTCATCAAAAGTAAGATGTTTTTTGCTCATGTTATCCTCCAATCCGAAGACAGGACAGGTATGATTGTAACGCAGGCACTCAAAAAGAGAAACTCTGAAATTGCAGTTGCAACTTTATGGCTTCTCTCTACTGTAATCGTAAATGCAACAGTCTATGTTGCATTTAACTTTTCAATTAACCCCTTCTATATTCCCATGTTCCCCGCCATACTTCCCCATTCGATTCCTCATAACAAGATACCCTCAGCACACAAGAAAGCCCATGCCCCTTGTCCGCTGAGGGTATCTTAAATATTCTTACCAGGCAGAAACCTTGTGAGTGATTTAGAAACTTCCCAGCCCGCAGTTCTTCTATCTCTATTTCCATCTCGCAGGAAGACACTCCCAACTAGATCATGGCATTCTCCATATACGCCTTTTTGTAGCGTTCCTCCTCATAGGCCCGGCGCCATTCCTCCAGCAGCTGCTCCTCCTCTATTACGTTATAAAACGTATAGCTTCCCCTGCCATTTTGTAATAACTGGTCATAACAATCCCTGTAATAATGCTCATGTGCGGTAAAGAAGCAAAAGACAAGCATTGTGGTAAAATCTAAACTTTTGGATTTTTCCCACAATGCCGACTACTACGGAATTACATCATATCTTTCAGCATATGAAAATTTGAGTGAATTTGAGTGAGTTTTTAAAATTTACAACACACTGATACTTGACAAAGCTACCGCACCCTTGTATAATCTATAATGCTTGCGCGGAGGGCAAATCATTCGTGAGAAATGATAGGCTGGATAAGGCAACAGGCTGAAATGTCTGTAACTTATCCAGCCTTTTTGCATATCCGCACAGCATATAAGTCATCGGAGGATTTATGACCGTAGTCATAAAATCGAGAAAGATGTCGGGTGCGCCCGGTTATTTTTACATAATAACCGGGCGTAATTTTAATTTAGCAGGAGGTATCATATGAATTTCTTAACAAGTAAAATCAGACCAATGTATTTCAAGTATTTGGTTGCTGCATTTGGTAGTGCATTGATTTCTTCCATCTACGGTGTTGTTGATATGGCTATGGTGGGGCAATACCAAGGGGCGGATGGAACCGCTGCTTTAGCCGTTGTCAGTCCTGTATGGAATATTATTTATAGTCTTGGACTTCTTATGGGAATCGGTGGCTCCGTTGTGTTTTCTAATTTACGAGGAAAATCAGAGGAAAACCATAAAAAATCCAATGAGTATTTTACTGCGGCGTTAATCGGTGTGGTAGCATTAGCCGTAATTACTTGGGTTATTGTTATCCTTTTTGACAGAGAACTGCTATTGCTGTTTGGGGCAGAAGAAACTTTGCTGCCATTAGCAAGGCGGTATATTTTCCCTGTCAAATTTGTTGTGCCAAGTTTTTTGTTTACACAGTTAATGGCGGCTTTTCTGCGTAATGACGGTAATCCGGCGCTTGCTACGAGAGCAGTCCTTTTTGGTGGGCTCTTCAATGTTTTTGGCGATTATTTCTTTGTTTTTGTTATGGATATGGGCATAACAGGTGCAGGTCTTGCTACTGGTATGGGTTCTGTATTTTCATTGCTGATAATGTTGACACATTTCCGAAGCAAAAAGAATACGCTTAAACTAAAAAAACCGGAGAATTTATTTTTCATGCTGAAAACAATCAGTATAACAGGTTTTTCTACATTCTTTATTGATGTGGCTATGGGAATTTTAACAATGCTATTCAATCGCCAGATTTTGAAATATTTAGGAACAGAGGCACTATCTGTTTACGGAATTATCATCAATATCAGTACCTTTGTTCAATGTTGTGCTTATAGTATCGGACAAGCATCACAGCCAATAATTTCAACAAATCTTGGCGCTGGGAAAGGGGAACGTATCAGTCAGATATTAAAGTATGCGCTTGGAACAGCCGCCGTTTTTGGCTTAATCTGGACTGCACTTGCTGAATTTGCACCAACGCTTTTTGTAAATATTTTTATGACACCCACAGAGAATATTCTTGCAATCGCCCCAAATATTATCCGTAGTTATGGGATTTCATTTATATTATTGCCATTGAATATTTTCTCTACCTATTATTTCCAGGCATTGATGAAACCGGCTACATCATTTGTTGTATCCGTATCAAGAGGGGCATTGGTTAGTGGTATTTTTATATATCTTCTTCCAGCTATTGCAGGAGCAGACGCAATTTGGTTTTCCATGCCACTTACAGAATTGATTGTCGCCATCTATGTTATCGCTATGATAATAAAATATACAAAACAATTACCCAAAGAAAGGACGGTGTTGTAATGAACAAAATAATTACTATCGGACGGGAGTTTGGAAGCGGTGGAATTATTTCAGAAATTGCGAAAAGAACGTCTTTATCTGAACAGTATGTAAAAAGTATTACGGATATGGAAAGTAAAATAAAGCGTTGCCGTGAAAAAGCAACCGAACAGGAACATTTATCAGACAAAGAATTGCGACAACATATCATGGAAATTGATAAAAGGCGTGCAAAATATTATTCTTTTTTTCGGATAGAAAATGGGAAGATAAATCAAATTAAGATTTATGTATCAACACAACTTACGTCAATATAAAAGATATAACACAGGGAATTGCTAAGATGTTCTAATTGGTTTCTTTAGAAAACCAAAAGAAGATTGATTTTCCATATATCTTTTGGATAGGAGGTTTTTTATGACTTGCACAGAAGCATATAAGGAGCATATCGAATACACCTTTAATGCCTTTTGCAGAGTTGTCATACACTATGCAGCAATCAACGCATAGCGTGACAGGGATAAA
>JAAWHU010000041.1 GCA_022796015.1 Hungatella sp.
GCTGAATATTCTGACCATATCCTGCAGGAAAAGACATTTGCACCATGGAAATGAGACCATAGAACACAGGAGGGACTAACCCCGACTGGGTTCTGCTTTCCTGGGCTCATTGGAATGCCTGGTGCAACAGGCTTTGGATGCAAGATATGGTTAGAATATTCTCCTGACCTTGAGTTTCGCAATTACCTGATTCGTTGTTTTTAGGTAATTGGTTTTGGGGTTTACAGGGGAAGCCTGCTTATTTCATCAGCGGAATAACACATTGTGGGGACGTGCCGTTCCTCTTTATGCAAGGCGGAATATTTGTTGCGGATATCCTCCATGCAAAGCTGCGGCAGGAGGCCTGTGAGAAAACTGTCCACCAGGAGCCCTCCCAGATCCCTGTAAGCGTTTTTTATGACGTCTTCATAAGAGGCAAGGGGCATGATGGGCTGCCAGGGCTTGTTAAGCACCCTGATTTTTTCGTTCAGAAGGTCTCCGACCGTGTAGCTGTCTTTGTAATTATAGTAAGCCCTGTAGGCTTGTAATGACGGGTGCTCTGCGCCGCAGATGGAATCCAGAGCGGTATAGAAGGCGTGCAGAGGGAGAGCCATGAACAGACGGACAGGTATGGAGCGTTTTTGTCCATCTCTCAGAATACTGGCAAGGCACTGATAATACGCCAGCTGCTGGGCCTGGCTGTCGTGGTTATACCCGTCGTACCGGGGGTTGCCTCCCATGTTGTAAATCAGGCAGGCCAGTTCCGGGTAGGATATGTCCAGCAGCTTTTTGGGTGACAGTTCCTCCGTAAGGATGAGCTTATAGGTGAGGTAATTCGTGTAATCGCGGGTCTGCATTTGTTTCATCTCCCGGAGGGTAAGGTTCATAAAACGGCGGACAATACGCTCTGCACGCGCCGGGTCGGACATATACTGGGTATTGGTCTGCATCATGGGCGTTCTTCTCCTTCCTGTTGGATGTTAACAGCTGCCACATAGTCCTCTCCGTCCCAGTCGTCCTCCTCCACCTCCCCGTCATACAGGTCGTCAAAGTAGTCATCGTCATAATCCTCGTAATACTCCTGGCTGGAGTAGGGGTCATATTGGCTGCGGCCGGAATATTCCTCCTCCTCAGGATAGTAGAGCTCCTCGGTGAGCCACTCCTGTTCGTCAAAATTTACGCAGCGTGTGTAGTAATCATATCGGTTCATATTCTTCTCCTTTCTGTGGTAAGTGAATGGATGTTTTATGCGCAGGCATCATATAGATTGCAGATACTGTCCAGCTTGGCGATGGCACGTTTCCGATCAAGGGCGGAGCGGATAATGGTGCAGAGGATTTTCGTGCCGTTTGGAAGATTCCCTACGCCGCGGGCAAAGGCTTCCTGGCCATTGTCCAGCTCAAGGTAGGAACCCCTGCTGTCGCGGCTGGTAACGATGGCATAACAGCAGTCGCCTTTTTGGTATTCGTCGGTAAATAGCGGGTATGGGTTGTGATTCATAGCGGTCGTCTCCTGTCTTTTTTGTAGTTGTTATCTTTCGTATTCTACTGGGGGTCTCGTCAGAGAGCCCTATGCTTTTCATCTTTTCCGTCATATACTTACCAGAAAAAAATAGAAAACATACTACGCAACATAATATTCAAAACAAAACTATTGCAAAAATATAAAATTAGGATTATCCTATATACAGATTTTTAAGGTAATAGGATGATTTTTTTGTCCCTAAAATAAATAAATGGCTTAAAATCAGGATTTATTGCAATCAGGAGGGCCCTATGAAACGTTTTTCGCCCTATGTCAAATATTCCATAAACGGAGTAATTCGCTATTCCTCTGTGGGGCCGGACGGTAAAAAAGAGGATTCCGTGAAGCTGAATGATGAAAGAATCAGGAAAATTCGGAGTATGTTTCCTCCCCGTTTTCAATTAAGAGGCCGCCAGGAGGAGATTATGCGTTCTATCCTGTCTGGCAAGGATACCTTTGCAGTCCTTCCCACCGGCAGCGGGAAATCTCTCTGCTTTCAGGCGCCGTCGGTATTTTTCCCCGGGATCACATTGGTGATTACGCCGTTAATTGCGCTGATGGAAAACCAGGTTCATAATTTTAACGGGGGGAAATATCCCCGCCGCCATTTTGCGCAGGGAGGCCGAAGGGAGGTCAACTACTATGAAAATCTCTGGTTTAAGGCAATCTATCCCGGGATGAAGGGCCTGTCCCTTGACGCCATGTTTTCCGAAATACAGAATCCTCAAAGGGAGGAGGGCCAGGAGCGGGAAATCCGGTATAAGCTGTTATATGTATCTCCGGAACGGTTATGTGATCCCAAGTTCCTTAGGGCCCTTAAGGAGGCTGAAGGGAACGGGCTGCAGATTCCATATGTGGTAATTGACGAGGTGCATTGCATGTCGCAGTGGGGGTTTGATTTCCGTGAAAGCTACCTGTATATTGCCAGGTTCATCAAGCAGAGGCCGGTACGCCCTATGATCAGCGTGTTTACGGCGACGGCTACGCCAAGGGACCGTATGGAGGTGAAGAACCTTTTGGGGTTCCCCATGGATGAAAAGGAATATGAGAAGAAAAAGTATGCAGAATGGTTTGATATAGAGAAGCGCAGGAATCTTCTCCTCTGTGTGGAGAAATGCCAAGATTACGCCAAGGGAGGCGAAACAGAGGAAACAAGGGGACAGGCCTTTGCCCTGAAAACGAGAAAAGACCGGCTCATGGAAATCCTCATGGAAAACCAGACCAAGGTGTGCATTATTTACCGCACTACGGCGGCCGGAGTGGATGAACTCTATGATTTCTTAAATGAAAATGAGGCGCTGAGGAACCGGCTGGCGCGATATCATGCCCAGATGCCGGGGAAGGAAAAGAGTGATAACAAAGCAGGATTTCTCAAGAGCCATGATGATGATGCGTCTTGGAAGCCTGGCTTCTTGCCGGAGCCAGGTAAAAACATACTGATTGCGACCAAGGCCTTTGGCATGGGTATCGATAAAGGCGATATCTCCCTGGTAATCCACTATGACATGCCTCGAAGCCTGGAGGACTATTATCAGGAGGTGGGCCGCGGGGGGCGGGATGCAAGGAGGGTGCCTGCAGCCAGGTGTTATCTTCTGTACTCGGAGGGGCCCAAATCGGAAAAGGGGACCCTGCAGTATACGATTCAGTGGGTTTTATCGGAAAAGGAGTCTTCAGGGCTCCGCTGCCAGCCGGTTTCTTCACAGTTTTCCGACGAGATGCGGGAACAGATTTATTTTTGGTCCTACTACAGGCTGTGCTATATGAGGGCGTACTGCGAGTATGCACTTCTCTATCCCGACGCGGTTCAGAGCTTTATCCTCCGTTATCTGGACAACCGGTTTTCCTTTAAGGAGGCCCTCAAGGAGCTGAACTCTTTTTCCCGCTATATTGTCAGGCGCTATCCGGTCTTGGATTCCCAAAGGGAGCGTCTTTTGGAGGAGTATCTCTTTGGGAGCGCTGCTGCCGGCCGGTTTCTCGGTTCCTGCTTCGGCACGGCGCAGCCAAAGCAGGACACGTGCCGCAGGGAGCTGCTGGGGCTTATAAAGCAGGTAAACGAATTGCACATCAACAACACCTATGCTGCCAATCTGCTGAGAGATCATCCGGACAAATACCGGCTGAATCAGCCCTATTGGTCAGAGGAAGACCCGGACTGCGGGCTGGGCAAAAGGGAACTGACATTCACCCTTTACGGCAGTGAAAAGCTGTCCTATTTCGACATGTGCGTCCTGGACGCCATCTATTCCATCGAAATATCCCAGGGAAGGACCGTATATGTGCAGACGATCTGGGAGATACTGACCGGCCGGAACCCCCGCTATTCTTCTCAGGAGAGAGACACCTTTAGAAAGGCCATCCGCAGCAGCATAGACAAAATGCGCTCCATGGCCCTGTCTCTTTTTGACCGGCAATGCGGCTTTGTCATAGAACGGCAGAGTTTTCTGCCCCTGGGGGAAAGGCCGGAGGGGCAGAAGGGCTATTCCTATTCTGCCATACCGCCTCTTTTTCGGTATGCAGAGGAAAAGAACGGCCAGATCATCAAGGCGCCTGTATCCCTGTTTCATGTGGGGAAAATCGGCAGGTCCACCATCTGGAAAAGGGATTTTGGGGCTTCCTGTGAGACCGGCAGACAGGCCGGAGAATCGTGGGATGAAGATGGCAGGCATGGATTTGACCATTATGTGAAATGGATGCCCCTGGATATAGCATATGAACCGACAATAAAGAGGATTCTGGATGACCGAGAGTACAGAAGGATGGAGGAAATCCGAAGGCACACGTATCATTTCAGCCCATCCCTGGATAATGTGCTGCTGTGTCATTATCTGATCCGGAGAACCGCCATAAGCAGAAGGAGGAAGCGGGGGAATTTCATTCAGTTTTCAACCATACGGGAGATTATAGGGACGCGGGACGAGGCGTGCCTCCTTCACAAAAAGGCGGCAGCGGTTATGGACCACTACCGGAGAATCGGATATTTGCAGGACTATGAGCTGTACATGACCGATTATGTTTATGAGCTGGCGGACGGCAGGGAAATAGCCGGCACCGCATATTTTCAGGTTCAGGCTGCAGAGGTAATAAAGTATTGGCTGCTTCATGGGACATATCATTTGTTCTTGTCAGATTTTCTCGTAAGCTGGACGGCAGGGCAGGAGAAAAAGCTGCGGGATGCGGGTGAGGGCCATGGTCTCTGTGCGGATGCCAGACGAAAGCTGGCGTTGATACCCTTAGCAAGGATGGATGGGATCGTCTTAAGGCATGAATGAGGGTGCATAGCCATGCACAAAAATCCCCCTGGCTCTAAAACAGGACCAGGGGGAATATCAAAATAACCTATATATGGTTGTCTGTGGCCTGACGGAGACGAAAGGCTTTAACCAGCTGCTTCAATACACCGGCCTGAGCGCTGAGTTCTTGGCTGGTAGCCGCGCTCTCTTCTGCCGTCGAGGAATTGGTCTGGACAACACTGGTAATCTGCACGATCTTTTCCTGGATCTGTCCCACTGCTTCTGACTGGGTTTGTGCATCGACTGCAATTCCGTTAATAGTCTCCACCAATTCATGGGATCCGGATACGATATGCTCCAGCTGTTTCGCAGTGGCATCCGCAATCTGCGTTCCCTGATTCACCGCGGCAATGGAGCGGCCGATCAGAGCCGAAGTGGATTGAGATGCTTCTGCGCTTTTGGCGGCCAGGTTGCGGACTTCATCGGCGACCACGGCAAACCCTTTGCCTGCTGTGCCGGCACGGGCGGCTTCTACTGCGGCATTCAGAGCAAGGATATTAGTCTGGAATGCAATATCTTCAATGGTTTTAATAATTTTTTCAATCTCATTGGAACTGTCGGTAATTTCTCCCATAGCGGTAATCATTTCATGCATCTTTTGATTTCCTTCGGCAAGCTGGATGCCCATTCCGCCAACCTGCTCCCTGGCACGCCGGACGCTTTCGGAAGTCTGCTTGACGCTGCCTGCGACAGAATGAATGGTTTCTTCCAATTCCTCTACAGCGCCGGTCTGTTCCATGGAACCCTGGCTGAGTCCTTGAGCAGCAGTGGACATCTGTTCCGCTCCGCCGGAGACATACTCTGCGCTGGAAACGATCTGACCCACGGTTGCGTTAAGTTTTTGGAGAATATCGTTTAAGGATGTACGGATCGCCGCAAAGTCGCCAACATACTCCTGAGTGATCTGCGATGTCAAATCGCCGTTGGCAATGGCCTCCAGCATATTGGAGATTTCTCCGATATAATTTCTCAGGCGGCTGATGGTATTGTTGAAGCTTTTAGACAAAATTCCGATTTCATCGTTAGAATCCATTACCACTATCTTAGTATGGCGTTGATTCACCCCTAAGTCTCCCTGTTCGAGGGTCTGGGCCAACTGGGTCAGCTGGGAGAGAGGATAGGAAACCGTCTTTTTTAAGTAGGCTCCCATGATCAAAATTCCGATTATGATGAGAGAAACGCCGGTTAAAAAGGACAGCACAACTGTCAGGCCGATCTGCTGCACAGCGGAAGACATGGAGATTCCGGCAAAAATCAAACCATTGATTTGGCCGTTGGCATCATAGGTAGGGACATAGGAACAGAGGTGTTTTTCACCCAGAATCGTGGCCTGCCCCACATAGCTTTTGCCCTGCTTCAGCACGATTTCTGCAATATCGCTGGAGAGACGGGTGCCCACAGCCCTCTGTCCATTCTGCTGAATGGTTGTGTATGCCCGTTGATCCCCTTGAAAAATAGTAAACTCACATCCCATCTCCTGCTTGAGCGCATCTAAAAGTGCGGTCTTATCGTCGTCGCCGGAATAGGAAGACAACTCATAAGCCAGAACATTAGTGCCGCTGACACATTCATTTTGCATCATGGACATGGTGAGGCGATAAAACATCAGCACACACAACATCACAACCAGAGTAATGCTTACACCCAGCATAGCTGCAACCAGGTTTCCAACCTTGCGGCCAATACGTTTGATTTTTTGGTTATAGTTTTCATTATAAGTGATAGGCGCCATATCATTCACTCCTGAATTTATTATTATCGTTATAATATTTACTTTCCAAGGTGGAAAACTCCTTAATCAAAGGAACTGCCTTCCGCATCTTAACCGGCTCATAACCTGGAACATTTTTTTAATATCCACCGGTTTTGCCAAATGTTCATTCATACCGGCATCCTTTGCCATTGCCACATCCTCTTCAAATGCGTTAGCCGACAGTGCTATAATGGGGACGGCCTTTGCATCTGAGCGGTCCAGGCTGCGAATCACACGGGTAGCCTCATATCCGCTCATTACGGGCATCATCAAATCCATGAGCACGCAGTCAAAGGTTCCTATATCGGATCCTGCGAAGGCATCTACGGCAGCTTTTCCATCGTTGGCGGTAATCACTTCAACATTGGCTTCCTTAAGCATAAACTCTACAATTTCACAGTTGATCTCATTATCTTCCACTAGAAGAACACGCATTCCCGCAATATTGCCCAGAACAAGGCGTTCCTCATCAATAGGCTCTGTACTCTGTGCCTGATCAACCTGTATGGGCAGATTGATCTGAAACACGCTGCCTTTGCCGATCTGGCTGTCAACCTCAATGGTTCCCTTCATATGGTCTATGAGTTTCTTTGCAATAGGCATTCCAAGGCCAACGCCGTTATAATGGGTCCTTGCGTCTTGATGTTCCTGGGTAAAGGGTTCAAACATATGCTTTTTGAAATCTTCTCCTATGCCGATTCCGGTATCTTTAATTGTGAACTGGTAATTTGCTGTCCCTTCCCGGCAGCCGGTTTCCCTCACCTGGACGAATACGGAACCATGGGGCTGGTTATATTTGAGGGCATTATCGATGATATTCATTAGGATTTGTTTCAAGTGCAGCGGATTGCCAATGAGCCTGGTGTGCTGCAGGTCAATTTCCTCCAATATCAGCCGAATTCCACTTTTTTCCGCCTGGTCGGACAACAGTGTGATGCAGCTGTCCAATGTATTATGAAGATCAAAGGGTTCCGCCGCCATGGATGATATTCCGCTTTCCAGCTTGCTGACCTGAAGAACGTCATTGACCAGGGAAAGCAGATGTTCTGTGGACGCCAGGATTTTTTTACGGCACTCCTTCTGCCGTTTGGGATCATCGGGGCTTTTCTCTATAATAGACAGCATTCCCAAAATTCCGTTAATAGGGGTACGGAGATCGTGGGACATATGAGAAAGGAATTCACTTTTTGCCGAATTGGCTCGTCTGACCTTTTCCAACAGCTCCATGATGGCCTGTTCCTGTTTCTTCCTTGTTACCATGGTCTCCGTAATATCCTGATGGTATCCGTTGAGGCAGGCGCCCGGTTTTTTAAAGGTCTTATCCGGCACACCGCCGCAGCGCACATAAATTTTCCCCAGCTCCGGATGTTTCCAAGGATAAATCACCTCCGAACGCCCGGTTTCCAATATTTCCTGAACCGATTCCTGAACCATCTTCACATAGTCCGGTTCAATGTTTTTAAACCAGTGCCGATAGCATTCCTCCGGCTCAATGTCCTCCTGTACTCCCAAAAGAATCCGCATGGTCCGGTCCACGTACATCCTGGGCTGGCAGCCTTCCTCCAGTTCAATGGTCCAAATACCGGTTCTGGCTCCCTCCAGAATGTCTTCCAGGCTCTGCCTTGCCTCCAGCTTATATTTTTCTTCTTGTTCCACCACGGCGTTCACATCCCGCTGGGCAAAAATAGCACAGTGATTTTCCTCGGTATTCTCTGTGGCGGAAAAATGAATCTCCAGGTTTTTCAGTCCGCTGAAACTGTCTTTCACCTGGTATCGGACATAAAACTTCTTCTTTTTCTTAAGCTGAGCGAGGACATAGCTTTTTTTAGTCATGGCACGGAGCCGTTCCTGATCCCGGGGGACAACACATCGGGTAATATACCGCTCCATGGCTGTCTCATATCCGTCTCTAAAATTGGCGGCCCAATCCATGCCCATCTGTTCGCTGTCCCTGTATACCTCACATTCCCCGGTATCAAAGTTCACCTGATAGATGCCCAGATAGTCCACGCTGAGGGCATGGAGAACGTTGTAGCTCTGTTTTTGGAGCTGGCGGAATAGGTTGCGTCGTTTCAGTGAGGATACAATAAAGTATGCCGCAGTCTGCAGCATATTCCATGCGTATTCCAGGGACTTTACAGGCGGATTGTCTACGCCGTAAAAGCCGATTATTTTTTTGCCATCATAAAGAGGAACCACTACAAGAGAATGAATATTTTGCCGCTTCAGATTCTCATACTGAAGGGGATCACTCTCCCGGATATCTTCCAGGCTTTCAATGACAATATGTTTGCCGATGCTGAAATTTCGATACCAGCTGGCGCAGACCTCAGGGGGGACATTTTGGAGATTCTCTTTTTCCCGTTCTACCCCATGGGCCGTCCATTCATAAGTGTTATCGTCGCCACCGGATTCGTTTTGCTCAAATATATAGGTTCGTTCCCCACTCAGAGCTTTTCCCAGATGCTCCAGCAGCACTTCAAGCGACTGGTCCGGGGTCTCCTCCAGAAGGGCGATACGAAGCCCTTCATTGATGATAACCTCCAGATTCTGAATGCTCTGCATAGAACTACGTTGCTCGTGGCTCTCCATGACCGGCGCAGCTTCGCCGTTTTGATCAAAAAGCCCTTTTGAATAATCCATACTGACCTCCATATAGACTGCTTTCTGGCCGCAGCAGCCGCACCCGCCACTCCTGATGCAGCTTTGCTTTGTTCTGTATTATTCTGCCAAAAAACAGCGACACCTGTGTCATAATACCATGTGTCGCCAATCACGTCAATATAGGAGTTGAGTAGGGATTTTGTCCGGCAGAACTACAGGGCACGGCAGCTGCCTCTTTTCACAATTATATAAGGAAATTGTACGGTCACATTGGAGGTATGGCCCCCGTTCACCCGGTCTAAAAGCATGACTACGGCCATTTTTCCCATTTCCTCCAAGGGGACGCGGACACTGGACAGCATGGGGTCCGTGTACTGAACATTCTCTACATCATTGACGCCAATCAGTGAGATATCTCCCGGAACATCCACTCCCCGGTCCCGGCAGGCTTTTAAGGCTCCAATGGAGACCATATCGTTGGCGCAGAATACGGCGGTCAGGCCGGGGGCTTTATCCAGAAGCCGAATCATTCCCTGATAGCCGCCTTCCATGGAGAGAATGGTGTCATCAACGATGTAGCGGCTGTCAGACGGAAGGGCCAGGTCGGCAACGGCCTGCTGATAGCCGCGCAGACGTCCCTCCGAGCTTCCTATAAAACCGATATTTCTGTGGTTAAGAGAGTGGAGATAGCGGATCACGGTCTGGGCGATCTCGTAGCTGTTGCACACAATCTGGTCGCAGGAGGCGTCTAAAATATTGAGGCCGATATAGATGGTCTTTTTAAAATAGGCCTGCAGCCGTTCCAAAAGAGCGGATTTAAACCGTCCGATAATCACCAGGCAGTCGGCGGGAGTGTCAGACAGCATGGGCGTCAGCGCTCCGGGTACATCTAAGGCAGCGGCGGAAAAGGTGTAGCGGAGGATGTAGTTGTGTTTAAAGGCCTCCTGCTCAACGCTCTCTAAAATTTTCGTATAAAAGGGATCGTCCTTGGATTCCTGGGGTGCAACCGCAAAGACACAGTATAAAAACTTTGGCTCAGGAGTATTCTGCGTACTGTTTTCCCGGAGCCGGCATGCTGCCTGATTCGGAATATAGCCTTGTCTTTTAGCGGTCTCCCAGATTTTTCGTTGCAGTTCTTTTCCGGCAGCCGATGGGGTCTGGGAATTAAGGACCCGCGATACGGTGGAGATGGAGACCCCCAGTTCGGCTGCGATATCTTTTAATGCCATAACATTCACCTCAAGATTTGTATGAAACAAGGATACCACAAAAAAAAGAAAAAGTATATGGAATTTCCACAGCGCTTTCCCAAGCCATTCCCAAAGTTAGGACCTATGGCGTTTGTGTAAAATTTACGCAAATAACACAAAAATAAACAAATGAAAGAAATGAGAAATAATAAAAGTACCATAAATTATTATTAAAAAACCAAATATTACCTACAATTTTGCCATACAAAGCAAACGTTTGTTAAAATATTTGCCTATTTTTTCTCAAAAATGTTGACTTAGACAAGAAAATATGCAATAATACAAAAGAAAAATAACAACAAATAACACAAAAATTTGCAGATTCTTATGCAAAATGACGGAGGGGCGCAAATTGAAACATTTCGAGTTTGAATATGGCGAGGGAACCATGGGGGCCGAGCTGCCGGATAATACGGATGTGTTTATCCCCGGAGTGACCGTTCCCGATCCGGCCTTTATTCCGGAGGCTGAATTGGAAGCTGCTTACAGGGACAGCCTGGCTCATCCCATTGGTATGCCGCCTGTGAGAAGGCTGGTAAAAAAGGGCAGCAGGGTAGTCTTTATTATTCCCGACCGGGTCAAGGGCGGCGAGCAGCCTACGAGCCACAGAAAGGTAGCTGTCCGCTGTCTTCTTGAGGAACTATATGAAGCCGGAGTGGAGAAGAAGGATATTCTATTTATTATTTCTAACGGTCTCCATCCCAGGAGCACGGACAAGGATGCCCTGGCTCTTTTCGGGCCGCAGCTCTTTGGAGAGTTCTGGCATACAGGCCAGATCATCAGCCATGATTCCGAAGATCTTGACCACATGGTGGATTTAGGGCTGACGGACCGGGGGGATCCGGTGTTTATCAACAAGTATGTTTATGACGCGGATCTTCCTATTCTCATCGGCCATGTCCAGGGGAATCCTTATGGAGGCTACTCGGGAGGCTATAAACACAGCGCCACGGGAATCAGCAACTGGAAGAGCATTGCCAGCCACCATGTCCCGGCGGTTATGCATCGGGATGATTTTACACCTGTGAACAACACAAGCCTGATGCGCAGCAAATTTGACGAGATCTCCATGAAGATGGAGGAGGCCATGGGGCATCCCTTTTTCTGCTGCGATGCGGTCCTGGATTCCAGAAACCGGCAGATTGCGATTTTTTCCGGGTATGCAGGGGAGATGATGAAAAAATCCTGGGAGGTGGCGGATAAGAGGACCTATGTTCACTGGGCCGAGAAAAAGTATGATGTTCTGGTGTTCGGCATGCCCCAGAAGTTTCACTACGGAGACGGTATGGGAACCAACCCCATTATGATGATGCAGGCCTTGTCCGCTCAGGTGCTGCGCTTTAAGCGGATTATGAGCAGCAACTGTGTGATTATCTGTTCCAGCCTCTGCAATGGATTTTTCAATGACAAACGCTGGCCCTATCTGAAGGAATGTTATGAGTGGTTTCAGCATGACGGCATGAATGAACTGCCGGACATGAACCGTCTGGGTGAATATTTTGCTACAAACGAGGAATATATACGGAAGTACCGGTTTGCCAATGCATTTCACCCCTTCCACGGCTTTTCCATGATGAGCTGCGGCCATATTGCGGAGATGAATACCAGTGCCATCTACATCGTGGGGGCTAAGGAACCGGGATATGCCCGGGGCATGGGCTTAAAGACAAGAGCCAGCTTCGAGGAGGCCCTGGAGGACGCAAAGAAAAAATATGTGGGCTCGTCTCCCCATATTTTGGCCCTGCCTCTGACCTTCAAGGTTCCGTCGGTTCACTTGGGGATGAAGGATCCTTCAAAGGATGGGATGGATGCCTATGGGCATACTCCGTGCTCCTGCGGCTGATACGGGCCGGCTTTTTGAGCTTTGCAAGATCTAACAATCATGAATAGTAAAATAGTAAAGGAGAGATATTATGAAAAAAAATTTAAATCGTCGGATGGCGGCAGCCCTTGCAGCTGTAATGCTGGCAGGCTCTTTGACTGCTTGTGGAAATTCTTCAGATTCTGCCAAGACCACCACAGCCCAGACTACGGCAGCAGGATCCGATACCCAGGCTCCGGCGGCAGGCGGTGAGAAGACGGCAGAAGGGGAAACTACCTTGGGCATTGCGCCGCTGGCTGAGAGAACCACATTAAGCATCGGCTTTTTTGCAGGCTCTGCCCACTCCATGCCCTGGTATGTGGCGGACAAGATGGGATTCTTTGATGAGCTGAACATTGATGTGGAGTATCAGTCCTTTACTGGCGGCCCGGCTATGATGGAGGCCAGCGCGGACTGGGATGTCAGCGATGTAGGAGCCCCCGGCGTATTAAACGGCATGAAAAATTACGACATCAACATGATCGGCATAAGCGACAACGAGTTTAACACGGCCTTGTTTGTGCGCCCGGACACCGACCTTGCAAAGGAGCCGGGAAATCCGGAGAACTGGCGGGGGAAAAAGGTGCTTTTAAACCGCGGGACCACATTGCAGTACATGTTTATGCAGTATATGAACAGTATCGGAATCACGGATCTGGATGCCTATGACATACAGATTGTGGATACGGCCGTAGGAACCTGCCTGACCGCTTTCCAGACCGGCGAGGGAGACGCTATGTGCGTGTGGAACGCATTTGCATGTCAGGCCGAGGAGGATGGGGATGTCCGGGTTACTGATATCGGAAAGATGGGCTTAAACAACATTTCCGGCCTCTGCGCCACAAAGGATGCTTTGGAGAACAAGACTGATCTTGTAAAGACTGCTTATCAGGTATATTACAGGACCTGGGAGTGGTGCCAGGAGAATGATGAGAACATGGAGAAGGCTGTAGAGCTGTTTATGGAATCCTGTGATGATGAGGGAATCGCTGTCACTGAAATAACGGCAAGGCGGCTCATTGAGGAATATCAGTGCATGAGCCTTGACGAGATGATTGCCTCCATGACGACGCAGGAGGACGACAGGAACGGCAGCGGAACAAAAGTCACCAATGCTACAAACCAGCTGTTTGAAACCCTTGATTTCTTTATCACCTTAGGCAACTACACGGAGGAGGACCGTCAGATGATTCTGGACAAGGGACTGGTCAATGCCTCGATTGCAGAGAGCTTAAAGTAGGCAAGCCTGTAACGTAAAACAGGAGGAATGGAAGGAGGGACCGCATTTTCATGAGAGCGGTCCCTTTTTGCCATATATAAGGAGGTTATCACTATGAACGACAGCGAAAAAGCAGTACAAAGGCTTACCAACGAGGAGCGGGTCGCAAAGGTGCAGCGGGAAAAAAAGAAAACCGCGTTTCAGCTCACCATGCTCTCGGTGATCGGTGTTCTGACCTTTCTGCTTCTGTGGCAGCTGGCTGTGGCGGCCGGCCTTCTCCCCAGCCGGTATGTTCCTATGCCGTCCAAGGTGGTGGAGTTGTTTTTCCTGAAATGGACAGACCCCAATCCCGATGGAGCGGTTTTGGGAGCACACATTATATCCAGCCTGCAGGTAGCCCTGTCCGGCTTTTTTCTGGCAGTGGCGGTCGGAGTGCCTTTGGGTCTGACCATGGGCTGGTTTAGGGGCTTTGACAGCTTTATGCGGCCTATTTTCGAGATTCTCCGCCCGATTCCGCCGGTGTCCTGGATCCCCATTACCATCATATGGCTGGGGCTGGGCTTAAAGGCAAAGGCATTTATCGTATTTTTCTCCGCGTTTGTTCCCTGCGTTATCAACGCCTACACGGGAATCCGGCAGACAAGCGTGACCCTCATCAATGTGGCGAAAATCTGCGGGGCCTCAAACTTTACTACCTTCAGGACCATAGGGATCCCCTCCGCCATGACCATGACCTTTGCCGGGATCCGGGTTGCCCTGGGCAATGCATGGGCCACGCTGGTTGCGGCGGAGATGCTGGCGGCCAATGTGGGACTGGGCTACATGATTCAGCAGGGCAGGCAGTTTGCCAGGCCGGATATTATTATTCTGGGGATTGTGGTAATCGGAATGCTGGGCGTAATCTTTACCTGGCTTCTGGGCCGCGTGGAAGGAAAGGTTCTTGGGTGGAAAAAATGAAAAAACAAAAAGAAGAAGTGTTTCTCAGTCAATATGAGCGCAGGGAGCTTATGCAGAACCGTCTGTATAAGGTTCTCCCTGCCGCTGCAATCCTGCTGCTGCTTTTTCTGTGGGTTATGGTTTCAAAGGATCCGGTATCGAAATTTCCTGCTCCCTCAGCAGTGTGGCAGCGTTATCTGAAGCTTTTGGACCGTCCCATCAAAAACCTGGGACTGTTCGGGCATATCTGGGCAAGCTTGCAGAGGGTGTTCATCGCATTGGGGGCGGCCTGGGCGATAGGCATTTCCTTTGGAATCCTCATTGGATGGAACAAGAAGGCCAATGCCCTTTTTGGCCCTATTTTCACGGCCTTCAGGGCAGTGCCGCCTCTGGCCTGGGTTCCTCTTGTAACCATGTGGTTTGGAATCGGGGAATTCCCCAAGATCCTCATCGTCTTTGTAGGCGCCCTGATGCCGGTTGTGGTCAACACCCAGGCGGGAATAGCCAACGTACAGAAGGAATACATGGATATCGGTGTGATCTTTCACGCCAACAACAGGCAGATGCTTTTGGAGATCGCCATTCCATCGGCCCTTGACGCAATCTTTGCCGGAATCCGCAACTCAACCTCCGCAGGCTGGATGGTGGTTCTTGCCGCCGAGATGCTGGGAGGAAAATCCGGCGTGGGATTTTTGATCGTGCGGGGTATGGACTCGGGAGATTATCCCCTGTGCCTGCTCTCCATGATCTGCATTGGTGTGGTAGGATATTTCCTGGCCATTATCATTCAATTTTTAGAAAGGATCATCTGCCCATGGACAGCAAAAAAGTCAAACTGAAATTGGAGCATATCTCCCAGAGCTATATTGTAAACAATCAGGTGTTTGATGCGGCAGTGGACGTATCAATGGAGGTGCGGGATTCGGAATTTTTGGTGATTCTGGGGCCGGGCCGGTGCGGAAAGACCATCCTTCTCAACATGATCGCAGGCCTTGAGAAGCCTGTGGACGGAAGGATCCTTCTGGATGGGGAGGAAGTAAAGGGAAGTGACGAGAGGATCGGAATGGTTTTCCAGAAGCGGGCTCTGATGCCCTGGAAGACGGTTATGGAGAACGTGGAGTTCGGGCCGAAGATCAAAGGCATAGCCAAGGGCCCCAGGCGGGAGACGGCTCAGAAATATATTAACCTGGTGGGCCTGGAGGGCTTCGAGAAAAGCTATCCTGACCAGCTGTCCGGAGGAATGAAGCAGCGTGTCAGCATTGCCAGGGCTTATGCCAATAACCCGGAGATCCTTTTGATGGACGAACCCTTCGGAGCCCTGGATGCTCAGACCCGATATTCCATGGAGGAGGAAGTGCAGCGGATCTGGGAGACAGAGAAGAGGACTGTGGTCTTTGTCACCAACAACATTGAGGAAGCCTTGTATCTTGCAGACCGAATCGTCCTTCTGTCCAACTGCCCGGCCCATGTGAAGGCAGTGTACGAGGTGAATCTGCCGCGTCCAAGGAACACCATAGATCCGGAATTTCTGCGTCTGCGCCGGGAAATCTCCGACAATACGGATTTGGCGCTGTGATGGGAGGAGAGGGCCATATGAGCGATAACCAATATAAAGTAGAAGTGAAGAACCTGACGAAAAATTTCGGCAGCCTGAAGGTGTTAAACGATATTTCCTTTCATATTAAAAAGGGCGAGTTTGTGTGTATCGTGGGTCCTACGGGATGTGGGAAAACCACGTTTTTGAATCTGCTGACCCGCATCTACATGCCTACTAAGGGTGATCTTTTTATCGATGGGGAGAGTGCAGACCCGAAGAAACATAATCTGGCTTTTGTCTTCCAGGAGCCATCGGCCCTGCCGTGGAAGACGGTGGAGCAGAACCTGCGGTTCGGCCTGGAGTTAAAGAAGCTTCCTAAGGAGGAGATCGACAGGAGGGTGGAAAACATCATCAAGCTTATGGGGTTAGAGCAGTTCCGCAATTCCTATCCTCATCAGCTGTCTGTCTCCACGGAGCAGCGGATTATCATCGGGCGGGCCTTTGCCATGAACCCGGATCTGCTCCTTATGGACGAGCCTTATGGGCAGATGGACATTAAGCTGAGGTTTTACTTGGAGGACGAGGTGCTGCGGCTCTGGAAAGAGACTAAAGCCACGGTCCTGTTCATCACCCACAACATTGAGGAAGCGGTATACCTGGCAGAAAGGGTACTGATCCTTTCCAACAAGCCCACAACCATCAAAGAGGATTTGACCATCAGCCTGCCAAGGCCCCGGGACGTAACATCTCCCGAATTTATTGAGAAACGACAGTATATTACCGATCAGATCAAGTGGTGGTAGCATAAGAGAGGAGCGGACCAATGTATGATGTGTTGATTATAGGCTGCGGCGTGGTTGGAGCCGCAGCCGCCTATGAGCTTTCCAAGTATAATCTGTCAGTCTGTGTGTGTGAGCGTTACAACGACGTTGCAAACGGCTGTACCAAGGCCAACACGGCCATTCTTCACGCAGGATTTGATTGCCCTGTGGGAAGCCTGGAGGCCAGGCTGAATCTGCGGGGAATTGAGCTTGCAGAGGAGATCTGCCAAAAGCTGGATGTGGAGCGGGTTTCCATGCCCACTTTTATTATTGCCTATGACAATCCCCATGAGCTGGAATATATTCAGGAGCTGTATGAAAGAGGAAGAGCCAACGGGGTCAAGGGGCTGCGCATTGTGGACAGGGAGGAGGCTTTGAGACTGGAGCCGGGGCTGAACCCGGATATTAAGGCAGCTTTGTATGCACCGGGATCAGCCATCGTCAATCCGTGGGAGTACTGTATTGCCATGGCGGAGACGGCCGTGAAAAACGGGGCCCAGGTAAAGCTGGACAGCGAGGTTGTGTCGTTGGAAAAAAAAGACGGGTATTTCCGGGTGTCCACGTCCTCCGGTGTGTGTGAAGCACGGTTTGTGGTAAATGCCGCAGGCGGCTGGTCTGCCCAGGTCTATGAGATGGTGGGCGGAACGGGGCTTACACAGACTAATTTTGCAGGGCAGTACTATATTCTTGACAAAAATCAGGGGGAAAAGATTCATTCCATCGTGTTTCCCTGCCCTGATGAGCACGGGTTTAAAGGAATCTGCGTGACGCCTACGGTTCACGGCAACCTGCTGGTGGGCCCGGACTGCTATGAGGCGGCAGACGGAGATCATGTAGGGACGGATCCGGCCACCTTAGAGAGCTTAAAGGAGGCCGGCCTGCGGTCGGTTCCGGGCATTGATTTTAGCCAGATCATCCATGAATATGCAGGAGTGCGCCCCAACACCCAGATTCCTGATTTTGTCATCGGACAGGCTCCCGAGTGCCCTGGATTCATTAACCTTGCAGGAATCAAGTCTCCGGGACTTTCCAGTGCGCCGGCCATTGCCGAGGAGCTTAAGAAGATCCTTGAAGGCTGCGGCCTGGTGTTTGAGAAAAAGGAGCAATTTACAGACAGCCGCAGCAGGATTGTCTTTAGAAGGCTCAGTGATCGGGAAAAGAAGGAGGCCATCCGGGCCAATCCCCTGTACGGAAGGATTATATGCCGGTGTGAGACCGTCACCGAGGGGGAGATTGTGGAGGCCATTCACCGGCCCATTGTCCCCCGCACCATCGATGGGGTAAAGCGGCGCTGCAATGCCGGAATGGGACGGTGCCAGGGAGGCTTCTGCGGCCCCAGAGTCCATGAGATTTTAGCAAGGGAGCTGGGAGTGGATCCACAGGAGATTCTCATGGATGAGCAGGGGACATTTATACTTACATCACCCATAAAGGAGGAGGCTGCCTATGAGAACGGAATATGATGTAGTGGTAGTTGGAGGAGGCCCTGCCGGGCTGGCGGCGGCCTGCAGTGCCAAAGAGGCCGGGGCAAAGGAAGTTCTGGTGATCGAGAGGGACAAGGAAGCAGGCGGCATCTTAAATCAGTGCATCCACAACGGCTTTGGCCTTCACTATTTCAAAGAGGAGCTGACAGGTCCGGAGTATGCGGGGCGTTTTATAAAAAAAGCTGTGGAACTGGGAGTTACGATTCTGTTAGATACCATGGTACTGTCTGTAGAGGGACACAAGGTTACAGCCTGCAATGCACAGGATGGCCTTCTGGTTTTTACGGGAGGGGCGGTAGTGCTGGCCATGGGGTGCAGAGAGCGGACCCGGGGAGCCGTGGCCATTCCCGGAGACAGGCCGGCAGGAATCTTAACAGCCGGTACGGCCCAGCGTTACATTAATATGGAAGGGTGGATGGTGGGACGGAGAGTCGTCATTCTGGGAAGCGGGGATATCGGTCTTATTATGGCCAGGCGCATGACCTTAGAGGGGGCCAAGGTGTTGGCCTGTATCGAGCTCATGCCCTACTGCAATGGCCTTAACCGCAATATTGTGCAGTGCCTGGAGGATTATGGGATCCCTCTGTATCTGTCCCATACGATTACCAATGTGGAAGGCCTGCACCGGGTGGAGCGGATTACAGCGGCCAAAGTGGGGCCGGACAGAAAGCCCATTTTGGGGACGGAGCTGTATTTTGACTGCGATACCCTTCTTCTGTCCGTGGGCCTGATCCCGGAGAACGAACTGACGAAGGAGGCGGGCATTCCTCTGGATGCCGTCACAAAGGGAGCCGTGGTCTATGAGAATATGGAGACCGGGAGGGACGGAGTGTTCAGCTGCGGAAACGTGGTTCATGTCCATGACCTGGTAGATTTTGTCACGGCGGAGAGCGAGAGAGCCGGGGCCGCCGCTGCGGCTTATGCCAAGGGAAAGAGCAGCCAGGAGGGCGGAAAAACCATTTATATTCAAGGAGAAGATCCTGTGACCTACACGGTTCCCCAGGCAATCCGAATGGGACATGTGACAGGTCAGGTGGAAATTTCCTTCCGCGTCAACAGGAGCTTTAAGGACAGTGAGATCCAGGTGCGGGACAAGGAAAAGCTGCTGTGCCGGTTTTCACGCAGCCATATGGCTCCCGGAGAGATGGAGCATATCACCATCCCCAAGGTGCTCCTTGACCGGGCAGTGGGGGAGGAAATCAAGGTCAAGGCAGTGGAAAAGGAGGCAAAGGCATGAAGGAACTGATCTGTATTGTGTGCCCAAGGGGATGTCATCTGAAGGTGGACGAGGAAAGGGAATTTGCAGTTACAGGAAATGCCTGTGCCCGCGGCCAAGAGTATGGAAGGATGGAGCTTCAAAATCCGGTGAGGGTTCTCACCAGTATTGTAGAGATTAAAGGCGCCCAAGGGCGCTGCTGCCCGGTAAAAACCGACAAGCCGATTCCTAAAAAGGAGATTTTCCGGGCCATGGAGGCCTTAAGAGGCCTTACGCTGCAGGCGCCTGTAATGACAGGGGATGTGGTGTACAGGGACATATGCGGCACAGGGGCATCCTGGAGGGCAACGAAAGATATGTCTTAGACTTGATTTTATTCTAATCCTGATTTACAATGAATCTATATAGAGGGGAGGGAATCCCAAGAGTAAATTAGGAGGCAGATGTATGAGGAAACGTATTTTGGTAGTGGACGATGATGCAATGAATTTGAAAAGAACGCGGATGATTTTGGAGAAGAATTACAATGTCCTTCTCGCAGAATCGGGGAGAGAAGCGCTTGACAAGATCAAATGTGAAAAAATAGATTTGATCCTTCTTGACATAGCCATGCCCATTATGGACGGCCTTGAGACTTTTAAGCGTATGAAAGATTCCGGCGTGGACATACCGGTTATTTTTTTGACTGCATCGGGATATGAGGATGATGTGCGGACGGCCATTAGTCTGGGTGCGGTTAATTACCTGAAAAAACCGTTTTACCCGGATGAACTGCTTAAACGGGTTTCATTGGGATTGGAGGAGCAATGAGAGCGAAAGGGCAGACCAGCGTACATCTGCTTCTTGCCAGTGTTGTCACCATGTTTGGTATATTGCTGATTCTGATCACAATATCTATGGCATGGGAACCATGGATGGTTCCGGTTATTTTAATTGGCAATACCGTTGTGTGGTGCCTTCATATTGGGAGGATCGGATCGGACGCGTTCTATGAAAATTTATGTTCCAGTTTGCTGATGATCGGATTTTTTTTCTTTGGAGTACATAGGGCTACGCTTTTTGATATTCCCGGTGTAGCCTGTATGATGGTTCTTGTTTTTTCTATGTCTGACAAAACGCGGCTGTTGTATATGACGGCTGCTTTGTATGTACTGGTTCTGCTGTATCATTTCTTTCTTCTTGGAACCATTACTTATGGTATGGAAACAGACGATATGATACGCCTGGGACTGGGAGTTACCGTTGTGGCAGGTTCCATGACCATTGCAAGATACCGGATCAACCGAAGGCTTGGATCAAGACAAAGGTATGAGGCCACCCTTGTACAGCTGGAAAAAGCAGGAAGGCAGAATGCAGAGTTTCTCTCCAATGTGTCTCACGAACTTAGAACCCCCATTAATATGGTGCTGGGAATCAGCGAGGTCATACTGGAAAAAGAGATTACCCCGGAGATCAGGACAGATATGCAGTCCATACAGCTGGCGGGCAAGCGATTGTCCAACCAGATTAATAACATGCTTGATTATACGGAGATCGTGGAGGGCACATTGACTCCGGCCAAAGAGCCCTACCGGATCACATCGGTACTTAACGATATCATTACCATGACTGCCATGCAGAGCAGCAAGCACCAGTTGGAGATGGTGTTTGATCTGGAAGCCAGAGTGCCTGCAGTTCTCAGAGGTGATGCGGAGAAAATTTCTCATGTTCTTAAAATTCTTCTGGAAAATTCCATTAAGTTTACGGAAGAAGGCGGAATCAATATCTACATTGACTGCAGAGAGGAAAGCTATGGTGTCAACCTGATCATAGATATCTGCGATACTGGTATCGGCATGACAAATTCACAGCTTACACAGATGTGTGACGATTTTTATCAGGCAGATTCCGGAAGCAGCCGTTTTGCAGGAGGACTGGGGCTGGGACTTCCGATTGCCAGGGGTCTCCTTCATGCCATGGGTGGATTTATTTATTTTAACAGTGAAGAACAGCAGGGACTGCAGGTTCATATCTCGATTCCCCAGGGAGTAGAAGACAGAACGCCATCCATGGTGATTTCCAATCCGGAAAAATTGTGCATTGCATGTTATTTCCGCCCGGAGAAGTACAGCAGCGATGAGGTCAGAAGATATTATGACAATATGATTCTGCATATGGTAAAAGGCCTTGGAATTGAAGGGTACCAGGCTCACAATTTTGAGGGACTGCTGAAGCTGCAGAACATTCACAGGCTGACACATGTGTTTATTGCACAGTCGGAATACGAAGAGAACCGTTCTTATTATGAGGATTTGGCAGGCAGACTCCAAGTAGTGGTAATTGCCGAGCGGGAGTTTATGCTGGAGAGGGGCAGCAGACTTTTGGTAATTCATAAACCGTTTTTTGCCCTTTCTGTTGTAAACCTGTTAAATGGTGAAATAAAGGCAAATGGATTTGAAGAGGCACAGGCCGCCGGCCGTAAGCCGTTTTCCTGCGATGGTGTCCGGGTACTGGCTGTGGATGACGAAGAGATGAATCTTGTAGTGGCCAAAGGAGTGCTGGGCAGCTACGGGATCCAGGTTGACACCTGTCTTAGCGGAAGAGAAGCGGTGGAACGATGCGCGTCCACTTCTTATGACATTATTTTTCTTGATCACATGATGCCCGGCTTTGATGGTGTGGAGACCTTGAAGCAGATCCGCGAGCTTAAGGATGGCATGTATCAGGAACTGCCGGTGATTGCCCTGACTGCCAATACCATAAGCGGTGCAAGGGAAATGTTTAAGCATGAGGGATTTACGGAATTTATTCCAAAACCCATTGAGAGGGCTGTTCTGGAGCGTGTACTGCGCAAAGTTCTGCCCAAGAACAGTGTCCAGTACAGCGGAATGCCTATGATATCGGATGAAGTGATGGGGGAAAAGAAAGAGACATATTTCCAGAATGCATATGACGACGAAAGGGAAGCCGTTGATTCCCGGGATGTCCATGATGACAAAAGGAAAGAAGCCATTTCCCAAGATGCCCATGATGATAAAAGGGAGGCCGCTGATTTCCGGGAAGCCCATGATGGCAAACGGGAAGCAGCCGTTTCCCGTGATGCCCGTGGCGGTAAACGGAAGGCAGCCGTTTCCCAGGAAGCCTATGGCGGCAAACGGAAGGCAGCTGGTTCTCAGAAAGCCCGTGATGGCAAACAGGAAGCAGCCGTTTCTCAGGATGCCCGTGATGGTAAACGGGAATCAGCCGATTCCCGTGGTTCCCAGGATATCCATAAAGACGAAGGGAAGCAGCGGGGGACGGAGCTGCCCTTGGATGATCCTATGTGGGATTGGTCCGTGCCGGAAGAAATCGGATCACCCAGGGCTCCTTATAAGGAATCCCAGCCCTCTGAACCCGTTTCAGAGAGGCATGAGCCGTCTGGCGCTCCAAAGCCTCAATCCCTCCTGCCTGACTCTGAGGACTTCGAGTCGTCGGAAGATGTTTTTCAGGAGTCTGAACCACTTCAGCCCGCGTCCGAGCCCTGTGAGGCGGCCCTTGAGGAAAGAGAGCCCCAAGAGCCTGATCCTGCCGCGTCAAATGATCCCTCCATCTTCTTTGCACCTCTTATTAAGATTGGCATTAATGTGCAGATGGGATTAGACTACTGCTGCGGGGAAAAGGATTTTTACGTGGAAATGCTGCAGATGTTCTGTTCCCAGGCTCCGGACAAGAAAGCGGAGATCATTTCTTTGTACGAGGCGAACAACTGGACAGATTATACGGTAAAGGTCCATGCACTGAAAAGCACATCATTAATTATCGGTGCAGAGCAGTTGGCAGAACAGGCAAAGATGTTAGAGCAGGCCGGAAAAAAAGGAAATATAGAATATATTCGGCACAGTCATTCCAGCTTGCTGCGCATGTATGATGAGGTCTGCAAGACCATTGAGGGTTTCTAAAAAAACAGGAGGGAGCACGGTGTAGTGAAAAAGTGGTTTGAAATAATCTTTGACCATAGGATCAGCCTGCAGGAACGCATGTTCCGTGTTGTTACCGGTATCTGTATGGTTGCCCTGGTAATTATACTTCCTATGGGAAGAAGTCTTATGAATCTGCTGATTTTGGCGTCGAGTCTTGTCTGTATGGCAGCTGTGGTGAAGATCAGCATTCAAAAGGAATGTATCAATTTGGGGGCTACCATCATTGCGGTACTGCTTCTCATGCTTTTCCCGGTAAGCTTTTTTGCGGCGGGAGGCTTTTACAGCGGAATGCCGGAATGGTTTGTGCTTTGTTTCGTTTATATCAGCATTACCCTTGAGGGAAGGCGGAAGGCCTCGTTTCTCCTGCTGTGTACATTGGAGATCATGCTTTGCTATTACATTGCCTTTTCTTTCCCGGAATCTGTTGCACAGAATACAAAAGTCCATTCTTTTTTTGATTCTGCCGCTTCCGTCGTCATGGTGGGAATGCTGACCAGCGTGCTGCTCTTATTTGTGACTAGGCTTTATGAAGAGGAGAACGAACTTTCCAGGCAGCAAAAAAAAGAAATCGAGGAATTAAATAAAGCGGAGAATAATTTTTTCTCCAGTATGAGTCATGAGATACGAACACCGATTAACACCATTATCGGCTTAAATGAGATTATTCTCAGAGGAGATATTCCGGAGGATGTTGCCGAGAATGCAAAGAATATCCAGATTGCCAGCAAAATGCTTCTTACGCTTATTAACGATATTCTGGATCTGTCCAAGATCAAATCAAAAAAGATGGAGATCGTAAATGTTTCCTATGAGACAGGGGCGCTTCTCTCGGAAATCGTCAATATGATCTGGATCAAGGCGAAAGAAAAAGGGCTGGAGTTCCGGCTCCATGTGGATTCCTCCATTCCAAGTATGCTCTGCGGCGATGAGGTGCGTATCAAACAGATTCTGATTAATCTGCTGAACAATGCCATAAAGTATACCAGCAAAGGAACGGTTACCCTCTCGATTCGGTGTGAGCGTGTGGCGCTGAACCGGGTGCGGGTCTGGTACTCTGTGGAGGATACCGGGCAGGGGGTAAAAAAAGAGAATATTCCCTATATTTTTAATGCGTTCAAACGAGTAAACGAAGAGAAAAACCGCCATATTGAGGGCACCGGACTTGGACTCAGCATTGTTCATCAGCTGGTGGATCTTATGGGCGGGGAAATCAGCGTCAACAGTGTCTATACCAAGGGGTCAACTTTCCTTGTGATGCTGGAACAAGATATTGTAGACGATAAAGAGCTGGGAACATTTACCTTGGCTTCCCGTGTAAGGGCCAATGCGGGAGAACAGTACAGGCAGAGCTTTGAAGCGCCCGAAGCACATATCCTGGTAGTGGATGATAATGAAATGAATCTGATGGTAGTGAAAAAGCTGCTTTTACAGACAAAGATTCAGCTTGACACGGCCTTAAGCGGCGCTGAGTGTCTCAAGCTTACGCAGATTCAGCATTATGACGCCATTTTAATGGATCATCTGATGCCGGAGATGGATGGGATACAGTGCCTTCATGCACTGCGTACACAGCCGGGAGGTTTGTGTCAGGATGTGCCTGTGATCGCCCTGACTGCCAATGCGGGAAGCGACAATCAGCTGCTGTATCGGAAGGAGGGCTTCAGCGGTTATCTGGCAAAACCGGTCAGCGGAGCCTTGCTGGAGGCGGGAGTTTTAAGTATTCTGCCCAAGGAGCTGGTAAAACTCAGCGAGGATGCCAGCCAGTCGGAGATCGGAAAAGACGTTCTGATCTTTGAACAGACTCAGAGGCGTTCCCTTATGATTACAACAGACAGCGTGTGCGATCTTCCGGAATCCCTGACAGAGGAGTTTGGTATCCATGTATGCCCCTATTATGTCTGCACGGACCATGGAAGATTTCTGGATGAGCAGGAGTTAAAAGCAGATGAATTGCTGTCCCATATGGTTATGGGAAAGAACGGCTTTTCCCAGGCGCCGGATGTGGAGGATTATGAAAGATTCTTTGCAGAGAGACTGACAGAAGCTCAGAACATCATTCATATCACTATGGCAAAACATGTCAGCCAAGGGTATTCTAACGCCCTTGAGGCGGCAAAATCCTTTGAAAATGTTACGGTGCTGGACTCCGGCCATCTCTCCAGCAGTATGGGCTTGGCAGTGCTGTATGCCGCCTCCATGGCCGAGAATCATTATACAAAAACAGACATTGTGAAAGCCGTGAAAAAGCTGAGACATTATATTTCTTCTGCCTTTATTATTGACAGTACTCATATGATGTGCCAGGCTGGCAAGATACCCAGACGGATACAGATTCTATGCGATGCACTGCTGCTGCACCCCGTGATTGTGCTTCGCAACAGCAAAATGTCTGTGGGCGCCATGGAGATAGGAAATTTTGCACATGTGGCAAGACGATATATAAGAAAACTTTTTATCAGCACCAGAAATATTGACCGGCGTATTCTGTTTATCACCTATGCCGGACTGGATAGAAAAAGTCTTCAGTATATTCAGGAACTGGTAAAGCAATACTGTCCTTTTGAGAGGGTTTATCTTCAGAAAGCATCATCGGCCATTGCCTGCAACTGCGGCCCAGGCTCTTTTGGACTGCTGTTTATGAAAAAGAATGATGCAGTGATATCTTTTTCTGAAAATTCCAAGCAGGACACGGCAAATTAATTTTATGAAACAGAGGAGGGAGACCGGGCAAAGTCTCCCTCCTCTTTATAGGGAATTCTGGCTGATAAATTCGGCTACCAGGCCCAGAGAATCCAGAATTTTAAGGGTTTTCGCCGCATATTCCTTCTCGGGATACTTCATATCGGGAATGCAGATAACCCGGATGCCGGCAAGATAAGCAGCCTCAATACCCATCTCGGAGTCTTCTAAAACCAGGGCCTCACAAGGCAGAACCCCAAGTTTTTCGCAGGCTCTTAAGTAGATCTCGGGGTCAGGCTTTCCCTTTTGGACCTCGTCGCCGCAGATAGAATCATCATAGTAAGGGGTAAGCCCTGCCTGGGACAGAATCCGGTCCACACGGCTGCGGGTGCTGGAAGTGGCAACTATGGTTTTGTAGTCATGCTCCTTCAGGTATTTTAACAGGTCTGTAAGGCCCCTTTTAAGAAGAATCCCTTCTCTGGCAAAGGTATCTTCCAGATACTGATGAACTCTTCCCATGATTTCCTGAATGGGGAATTCCTGGCCGAAGCTGCTGCGAAAAATCTGATGAATTGCCGGAACCGGCCGCCCTAAAAGCTGTTTGTAAAATTCCTTGTCTATGGTCACACCAAGTTTCCCGCATTCGGCAGCATATCCTTCATAAGTGACCCGCTCACTGTCAATCATCAATCCATCCATATCGAAAATAATCGCTTTAATCATACTCGTCCTCCCATCTGCTTCTTGAATTTATTATTATGCCCTTAAAAGGAAATGTCAAGTTGAATTTTCACTGGGGAAATGGTATTATTTTTAAAGCAGAACCCAGTCGGGGCCCATCCCTCCTGTGTTCTATGGTCTCATTTCCATGGTGCAAATGTCTTTTCCTGTAAGATATGGTCAGAATATTCAGCCAAGTTTTGAGTTTCGCAATTATCTAAAAAATACCTAGCCAAGCAAGGAGCAAGCATGAGAGAACAAAAGAGAAAACAGGGTTACCAAAGGGCCGTCTCCCTTGCGCCGTGGGGAATATTGACGGTACTGCTGCTTTTCTACTATCTTAAAGTCGATATTAATTACGGAGACGACGTGGAGTTTTTAAAGGCTCTGGATCACCAAAGCCTTTGGCAGTGGACTGCGGAAAGGTATCATACATGGAGTTCCAGAAATCTTATTGAAGCCGTGATGATCGTGTTTCAGATATGGGCGCCGGGGCTGTGGAGAGTGCTCAATGTGGCAATGTATGTGCTCATGGGGCATTTAATTGCACAACTTTTCACCGATGGAGGAGACCAGGTCAAATGGGTGATCGCAGGGGGAATCATGATGCTGTTCGGCTGGGACCTTCATGATGCCGGCTATATTGCTTCCTCTCTCAACTATCTGTGGCCGGGGGTCTGCGCCCTTCTGGCTATGGTTCCTGTGAAAAAGCACATGGAGGGAATCGAACCTGCCGGGAAAGATTATCTCTTGTTGCTTCCTGCAGTGTTTGCCGCCAACGAAGAGCTGACAGCGGTTTTCATCGCAGGCAGCGGGGCTGTGGTCATAGCATTTACTATCTGGAAAAGGAAGAAGGTTTCCCCGTATCTCTGGTATATGTGGCTTTTGGGAGCTGCCGGCCTTGTGTATATTATGACCTGCCCCGGCAATCAGGTACGCACAGCCAGGGAGATTGTCACTTGGTATCCCGAGTTTGTGAACCTCACGTTTTGTGAAAAGCTTGAGAACGGGTTTCTGTCTGCCAGCTACAGTCTTATCAGAAAAGGCAATTACCTGTATGTCTTTTTAACCATGCTCATGGCCATTCTGGCTGCCTCAGACTTTGTAACAGGGGAAGGGGGAATGGGGGGATTTGTGAGAGCTTTGTGGAAACACATAAGATATAAAAAGCTGCAGACATGGGTTTTCGGGGTTATTCTGTCTGTGACGGTGACTGCGCTGGGGTGTCTCAGGCCGATGACAGCCAGGCTGATTCCGGCGCTGTCCTCCGAAGATTATGTGGAGAGTCTCCTGGCAGATGGGCCTTTCGGCGGGGAGGCAGCGGTGTTTGCGGGACTGTGGGTAATTTTGTTTGTAGTCCTGTACCAGGCGGCAGGAGACAGGCAGAGATTTTTCCGGGCCGGTTATATGATGCTCTTTGGGCTGTCATCCAAGACCGTTATGGGATTTTCGCCTACGGTATATGCGTCCGGCAACCGGACATGCTTTTTTATGCTTATGAGTACCATAGCCGTCACGGCAATTATGATGGACCGGGCAGCAGAAAGGCTTCCTGACCGGATTACCAAATGGGGGTCACGTCTCTACGGCCTTGCCGGAATTTATGTGATCGGATGTCAGGTGGCGGCAGTGTGGCGGATGTAGAGAAGGAGGCCCTTATGAAGATCATCGGTCATATCAGAACAGATTTTCCGGACAAATTCGGTGTTCCCAGGCAAAGCGGGCTGGTGGAATCATTGGAGGGAACCATAATATTTCAACCGGAATATCGGAATTCGGAGGCAGTGAGAGGTCTGGAGGAATTCTCCCACATCTGGATTTTATGGCAGTTCTCCAGGTCAAAAAAGGACAACTGGTCCGCCACGGTGAAGCCTCCCAGGCTTGGAGGGAAGAAACGGGTAGGGGTATTTGCCACCAGGTCTCCTTACCGCCCCAATGATATCGGGCTGTCCTGCGTCCGCTTAAAGTCCATTGAAGAACATGAGCAGGAAGGCATGGTTCTTCATGTATGCGGCGCGGATCTTGTGGATGGGACTCCTATTTATGACATCAAACCCTATATCCCTTTTACGGACTGTCACCCTGAGGCTTCCCAGGGATACACCGGGAGGACAAGGGCCCACCAGCTTAAGGTGGTGTTCCCCCAGGAACTGCTTGGGAAGTATCCGCCGGAGAAACGGGAGGCTATAATAGGGGTTCTGGCCCAGGACCCGCGGCCCGCCTATGTCAGGGATCCGCAGAGGCTTTATGGGGTGGCGTTTGCAGGCTTTGACGTAAGGTTTCAGGTGGAAGATGAATGCCTGACCGTGCGGGAGGTAGCACCCTTAAAGGCCCTTTAGAAACCCCGCAGAAATATGTACAAAAAGAGATTTAAAAGCATAGTATATTTGTGAAAAATAAGTATTGATATTTTTTTAACGAAGCAGTAAAATAAAATCACAAGATATGTTAAAAAAATATCAATGTTACATCACATGTCAACCATGAAACAAAATTTCATTATGGAGGTCCAGTATGGCAAAGAATGAAAAAAACACCGTACCAGAAATCATCGACAGTGTGGAAGCGCTGACCGCTAAGATGAAGGCGATGCGTGAAGCACAGAAGGTATTTGCTGCCTACACTCAGGAGCAGGTAGACAAGATCTTTTTTGAGGCTGCCAAGGCTGCCAATATGCAGCGGATTCCTCTGGCAAAGATGGCTGTTACAGAGACAGGCATGGGGGTTGTAGAGGACAAGGTAATCAAGAACAACTATGCGGCAGAGTATATTTATAATACTTACAAGAATACAAAGACCTGCGGCGTTGTGGAAGAAGACAAAGCCTATGGTATCAAGAAGGTTGCAGAGCCAATCGGCCTTATTGCAGCAGTAATTCCTACTACTAATCCTACATCTACAGCTATTTTCAAGACGCTGATTGCTTTAAAGACAAGAAATGCAATTATTATTTCCCCACATCCACGTGCTAAAAACTGTACCATCGCCGCAGCAAAGATCGTGCTGGATGCTGCCGTAAAGGCCGGAGCTCCAAAAGGAATCATCGGATGGATTGACGTGCCATCTCTGGAGCTGACCCAGGAGGTTATGAAGAATTCGGATACGATTCTGGCCACCGGCGGCCCAGGTATGGTAATGGCAGCTTATTCTTCCGGAAAACCGGCACTGGGGGTAGGCGCCGGCAACACACCGGTAATCATTGATGATACTGCCGATATCAAGATGGCCGTAAGCTCTATCATCCACTCCAAGACCTTTGACAATGGTATGATCTGTGCTTCCGAGCAGTCCGTGACGGTTCTGGAGCCTGTATACGATCAGGTTAAGAATGAGTTTGAAGTGAGAGGATGCTATTTCTTAAAAGGGGACGAGCTGAACAAGGTCCGCAAGACCATCCTGATCAACGGCGCGTTAAATGCCAAGATCGTTGGACAGAGCGCATACAAGATTGCCCAGCTGGCCGGAGTAGAGGTTCCTCAGAGTGCCAAGATCCTCATTGGCGAGGTGGAGTCTGTGGATATCTCCGAAGAGTTTGCACATGAGAAGCTTTCTCCGGTATTGGCTATGTATAAGGCTAAAACCTTTGACGAGGCTATTGCCAAGGCTGAGAGACTGGTGGCAGACGGCGGTTACGGACATACGGCTTCCCTGTACATCGATGTGAGAGAGCAGGAGAAGATGGCAAAGCATGCGGCTGCCATGAAGACCTGCCGTATCGTGATCAATACTCCTTCTTCCCACGGCGGAATCGGCGACCTGTACAACTTCAAGCTGACTCCCTCCCTGACCCTGGGCTGCGGCAGCTGGGGCGGCAACTCCGTATCCGAGAACGTAGGTGTGAAGCATCTGCTGAATATCAAGACCGTAGCCGAGAGGAGAGAGAATATGCTTTGGTTCCGTGCACCCGAGAAGGTATACTTTAAGAAGGGCTGTATGCCTGTTGCATTAGAAGAGTTAAAATATGTATTAGGAAAGAAGAGAGCCTTCATCGTTACGGACTCCTTCCTGTATATGAACGGCTACACCAAGCCGATTACGGATAAATTAGATGAGATGGGCATTGTGTACCAGTGCTTCTCCAATGTTCAGCCTGATCCTACCCTGGCTAATGCACAGGAAGGCGCCAAAGCCATGACGGCATTCCAGCCTGATGTGATCATCGCTCTGGGCGGCGGCTCCGCCATGGATGCCGGCAAGATCATGTGGGTAATGTACGAGCATCCGGAGGTGGACTTCCAGGATATGGCAATGCGGTTTATCGACATCCGCAAGAGAGTCTACACATTCCCCAAGATGGGAGAGAAGGCTTACTTTGTTGCCATTCCCACATCCTCCGGTACAGGCTCTGAGGTAACGCCTTTTGCCGTTATCACAGATCAGGAGACCGGCGTAAAGTATCCTCTTGCCGATTATGAACTTCTGCCCAACATGGCAATCGTGGATACGGACAATATGATGAGCCAGCCTAAGGGACTGACCAGCGCTTCCGGCGTCGACGTTCTGACCCATGCCCTTGAAGCATATGCTTCTGTTATGGCTACAGACTATACGGATGGTCTTGCATTGAAAGCCATGAAAAATGTGTTTGAATACCTTCCCACATGTTATAATGAAGGCAGCAATGTAGATGCCCGCCAGAAGATGGCAGACGCTTCTTGTCTGGCCGGTATGGCATTTGCCAACGCATTCCTGGGAGTATGCCACTCCATGGCTCATAAGCTGGGCGCCTTCCATCATCTGCCCCACGGAATTGCCAATGCCCTGCTGATCTCTCTGGTAGTAGAGTTCAACTCCGCAGAGTGCCCGACTAAGATGGGAACCTTCTCCCAGTACCAGTATCCTCACACCCGCGCAAGATACGCAGAGTGCGCCCGGTTCATAGGCATCCAGGCAAAAGATGACGAAGAAGCCGTTAAGAAACTTATCGAGAAGATCGAGGAGCTGAAGGCAGCCGTAGGCGTAAAGAAGACTATTGCGGACTACGGCGTAGATGAGAAGTATTTCTTAGACACTCTTGACGAAATGGTAGAGCAGGCATTCGACGACCAATGTACCGGCGCCAACCCGAGATATCCTCTGATGAGCGAAATCAAAGAAATGTACCTTAAGGCATACTATGGCGACGCTATGAGCAGTGCGAGGCAGGGCGAATAAGAATATGCGTCGTGCTAGCACGAAAGCAGATTCTTATTCGACATGCATCATAGGGCGACAGCCCTCCACTGAGATGGAGCGAAGCGGAATCGAAGTGGCAGCACTGCGGGCTGGCACAGAGGCATAGTGCGAGGCAGCAGCACTGCGGGCTGGCACAGAGGCAT
>JAAWHU010000042.1 GCA_022796015.1 Hungatella sp.
CCGGAGCTGATCCGTCTGCTTATGGAGCGAGGGATTGATATGGATGAGGCCGTTGAGATTGTATCAAAGACCTGCGCCTATACCAACCACACCATCCTGGCGGAGGCCCTTGAGAAATGGCCCCTCCGTTATCTGAAGAAGGTAGTTCCCCAGCTTGTCCCCATTATTGAGATTCTGGACGACAGGGTGAGAAGGAAATTCCAGGATACAGAGCTTGCCATCATTGACAGCCATGACAATGTGCATATGGCCCATATTGACATTCACTATGGATTCAGCGTCAACGGCGTGGCGTACCTGCACACGGAGATCTTAAAGAAAAATGAGCTTCACAAGTTCTACGAGATTTATCCGGAGAAATTTAACAATAAGACCAACGGCATTACCTTCCGGCGGTGGCTTCTGCACTGCAACCATCTTCTGGCTGACTGGATTACCGCCAGGATTGGTGAAGGCTATAAGATGGACGCGGCAGAGCTGGAGAAGCTCGGAAAGCTGCTGAACGATAAAAAGGCCCTTCATGAGGTTCAGGCGATTAAGCATGAGAACAAGAAGATCCTGAAAGAGTATTTGATGAAAACTCAGGGGATCGAGATCGACGATCACTCTATTTTTGATATTCAGGTAAAGAGGCTTCACGAGTATAAACGCCAGCAGATGAATGCCTTGTATGTGATCCACAAATACTTGGAGATCAAGAGAGGGAAAAAGCCGGGACGCCCCATTACCATTATGTTCGGAGCCAAGGCTGCACCGGCCTATGTGATTGCCAAGGATATTATTCATCTGATCCTGTGCCTGGAGGAGCTGGTGAACCATGACCCGGATGTGAGCCCCTACCTGAAGGTGGTTATGGTGGAGAATTACAATGTAACCCTGGCCGAAAAGCTGATTCCCGCTTGTGATATCTCCGAGCAGATCTCCTTGGCCTCCAAAGAGGCCAGCGGAACCGGCAACATGAAGTTTATGTTAAACGGGGCGGTTACCTTAGGGACCATGGACGGCGCCAATGTGGAGATCGCAGAGCTGGTAGGCAAGGACAATATCTATATCTTTGGAGAGAACAGTGAAACCGTGATTGAGCATTACAAGAATGAGGATTACTGTTCCCGTGATTATTATGAGGAGAACGAGGATATTAAGGAGGCCGTAGACTTTATTACCGGGCCGGAGCTTATGAAGATCGGCCAGAAAAAGAATCTGGAGCGGCTTTCTAAAGAACTGCTGAACAAAGACTGGTTTATGACGCTTCTTGACTTTGAAGACTATGTGAAGGTGAAGGAGCAGGCATATAAGGATTTTGAAGACAGAGATGCATGGATGAGGAAGATGCTTGTGAATATCAGCAAGGCAGGATTTTTCTCCTCTGACAGAACCATTGCCCAGTACAATAAGGACGTGTGGAAACTGGAAAAGTAGTCGAAAAAGAGAAGGGGGGACGGCAAAGCGCAGTCTCCCCTTTGATGTATGGCCAATGTGCCGGCACCAGGGTGTTCTTGGTAATTTGTACCAGAAAATAATCGGGAAAGCTCTGTACTTGTTCAGGAATTTGTACCAATCAGCAGAATTGCCTTGGGAATTTCTTGATTTGCTATGCATTTATCCGTATAATAGGAATCAGATGTTAGACAAATTTATGTATAAGGAGAGAGGGAACATGAGAGTTCAAATTTATGACACTTATGAGGAAATGAGCAAGGCGGCAGCAGATCTGGTGGCAGCGCAGCTTCTTCAGAAGCCCAACTGCCATCTTGGCTTGACAGCCGGGAAAACACCGGTGGGGCTGTGTGCGGAATTAGTAAAGCTTTACAAAGAGCACAGGGTTTCTTTTGCAGAGTGTACTCTTTACAATCTGGAGGAAATGGCTGATGTAGGTCCTGAAGATCCCAAGAACTTGAGAAACAGCTTTTTCCACGCTCATCTCTTAGATTTTGTTGATGCGGATGACAAGCAGCTGCTTCTTCCTGACGGATTTGCAGATGGCATTGACGAGGCATGCAGAAAGTATGACGAGCTTATGGATAACCTTCCCGATGGACGGCTGGATATGCAGGTTTTGGGAATCGGCGAGGATGCTCATATCGGTATGAACCGCCCCAACGAGACCCTGATTCCTGAGGCCCATGTGGTTTACAATAAGGCCGGACGGCCCACCTGCGCCATGGGACTGCGCCATATCCTTCTGTCCAAGAGAATCATCATGATCGCCAACGGCGAGGAGAAGGCCGAGGCAGTAGCCAAGATGTGCCACGGACAACTGACTACCATGGCTCCTGCATCTCTGCTTCAGGTTCATCCCGATGTAGTGGTGCTGTTAGATAAGCCGGCGGCTTCCAAGCTGTAGGAATTTAGAAATCCGAACTTTTGCAAGTTAAGAACCAAGGGTGGTATGTGGGGTCAAGGATGCCGTAGACCATCCGGATAAAGAGTGTGCCGCAAAATCATGGGATTTGGTGATCTTGCGGCACACTTTTTTGCTTTGGCGGAAAAAAGGTGTCGCTTAACTGAATGTTAAGCGATGGTTTTTGACAGACGAATATGGTTTTCTATTGAAAATGGAGACGAATTCCAAGAAAACTATGGAGAAAACAGGGCGATATGGAAATTCCCCGCAGTTGACATCCTATAAAAATGATGTTATAATCGGAAACGTTAAAGAAATAAAGATTTTTAAGATTTGTTTTGATACAAAGTGTCGCTTAACATTCAGTTAAGCGTCACTTTAGAAAGAATCCGACAGTAATGCCGGCCATTCGTGACAGAATGATCTGTAAAGGAGATGAAAAAAATCTGGTATTTACTGAAATGTCCCAAGGGATATGAGCAAAACTGCGCACAGCAATACCAGGATCTTGCAGCCTCCCAGAAACTGCAGGTAGTATACTTCGAGTATCAGAGGATGATGCGTTATGGCGGGAGCTGGCATCTGGAAAGACGCACTCTTTTTCCGGGGTATCTCTTTTTGTCAGGAGATGCGTTTCTGACGGAAGCTCATGGAACGGAATGGATAGGGAAGAACGTTTCCCTGGTTCCATGTGAACCTCCATACATGAAAGAGTTATGCCGGAAGGATAACCTGGTGGTTATGTCCAGGGGGGTTATAAGAAACGGAAATACCGTTGTTACAAGCGGTCCTTTAAAGGGGAGGGAAGGCCTCATTCGACGAATTGACCGGCACAGAAGGACGGCGGAGATTGAGATTCCCTTCAGAGGTCAAATGGCCCAAGTAACTGTAGGCCTGGAGATTTACGAAAAAAGTGAAGGATAGTTACGGACAGGATTAAGAGACGGATCACTGAAGCATTGGCACAGGGGTCCGGTTCTTATGGTCATATGGGCAGAGAAGAACCTCAGTGCATTTGATTGCTGAGGAATGGCGAAGCCTGCCCAAAATGAGGAAGCCAGAGACAGGAGAGATAGGTATGTGGTATGTGATACAGACTCTTGGCGGGGAGGAAGAACGGACTGCCAATATGATCAGGAGACAGATTCCTCCTTATTACATGGAAGAATGCTTTGTCCCTAAAAGAGAACGACTGAAGAAATTCCACGGATCCTGGAACAGAGTGGAGGAGATTCTGTTCCATGGGTATGTGTTCGTGATTTCTCAAAAGCCGGAGGGGCTGTATCAGGAATTAAAGCAGATTCCCAGGCTGACTAAGGTGCTGGGAAGAGAGAAGGCCAGCTTTTTTCCGCTGACTGCGGAAGAGGAAAAGATGGTAAAAGGAATGGGAGATGAGGATCATAAGACAGCGCTTTCCCGGATTGAATTGGGAGAGGGGAAGAAGATCCGTGTGTTGGAAGGGCCGCTAAAAGATTATGCAGGGGATGTGGTGAAGGTGAATCTGCATAAGAGAGAAGTGGTGGTGCGGGTGGAGTTTATGGGGAAGCCGGTGGAGGTGTTTTTGGGGGTGGAGATGGTGGAAATGGGAGGAGCTAAAAGTTCATAAAATGAAAAATTGTAAATGGGATTTGATAAAAGGCACAGCCATAATTGGCAGTGCTTTTTTAGGTTTGTCTACGTTAGCTAGAATAAAAAAAGAATCTGAGAATTTTGATGCGGAAAATCTGTATATGAATATTGATGATACACATAGGACTATAGAAAATGGAAGCGAGAATAAGAAGAATTTTTATGAGAAATATGGAAAGAAACTATTTGACAAATCCTTATCCTTTGCGGGGCTTATAGTGCTTATACCGGTTTATGCAGCAATTAGTGCGGCGATCTATATTGATGATCCTGGCCCTGTATTATTTACTCAGAAAAGAATAGGAAAAGATAAGCATTTTATAAAAGTTCATAAATTCCGCAGTATGAAAATGTCTGCACCTCATGATGTTCCGACTCATCAGCTTACAAACCCAGAACAGTATATTACGAGGGTAGGAAAATTTCTGCGCAAGTATAGTCTTGATGAACTGCCACAAATATGGGATATCTTTCGAGGGCAGATGAGCGTGATCGGTCCAAGACCTGCACTCTGGAATCAGGCGGATTTAATTGATGAGCGCGATAAATATGGGGCGAATAATGTTCTGCCAGGCCTTACTGGCTGGGCACAGATCAATGGAAGGGATGAACTGGAGATAGTAGATAAGGCAAAACTTGATGGAACATATGTGGAACATTTAAGGAAGGGGGGGATAGAAGGACTATTATTTGATATTAGATGCTTCATTGGAACTATAAAGTCTGTTTTAAAATCAGATGGTGTTGTGGAGGGAGGCACGGGAGAACTCGACAAATTATGTGATTATGGATATAAAAAAACTTTTTGCATTAATAAAACAATGGAAAAACGTGTTTTGGTTACAGGAGTAGGCAGCTATGTAGGAAAGTCCTTGGTATCTTATGCAAAAAAGTATTATCCAAACCTGATAATTGATTCTATTGATATGAAGGATCCAAACTGGCAGAAATATGATTTTGCATCATATGATACAGTTTTTCATGTTGCAGGTATTGCCCATGTGGACACAGGATGTATAGATTCTGAAAAGAAATCTGAGTACTATAAGATAAACAGGAATCTTGCGATAGAGACGGCGAAGGCGGCAAAGCAGTCAGGCGTGAAGCAGTTTATATTCATGAGCAGTATGATTATCTATGGAGACAGCGCTCCGTATGGAAAGAAAAAAATCATCGATGAATATACAAGTCCAAAGCCCTCTAGCGTCTATGGAGACAGCAAATGGCAAGGTGACATAGGTGTCAGGAGATTAAGAAGTGAATACTTTAAGGTGGCTGTAGTTCGTTCTCCTATGATTTATGGGAGGGGAAGTAAAGGGAACTATTTGGCACTAAGTAAGGTGGTAAAAAAGTTGCCGGTTTTCCCCAATATTCCTAACCAGCGTTCTATGCTTTATATTGATAATTTATGTGAATTTTTATGCCTGTTGATATTAAGCGGAGAAGACGGTATTTATTTTCCACAGAATGGAGAGTATACAAAAACTTCGACTATGGCGGAAGAGATTGCAAAAGTCAATGGAAACTATATATTTGTAAACAAAGTCTTCAATCCGGCAGTCAGACTGGGAGCGTATTTCCCAGGGAAAGTAAGAAGGCTTATTAATAAGGCATTCGGAAATCTGACATACAGTCAAAAGCTAAGCAATTATGAAGGACTGGACTACAGGATTGTGGATTTGAAAGAATCTATAGAGCTGACGGAAGCATTAAAACCAGTTCTTATGGTGGCATCTGTTGCATCCATGATTGATCAGTTTAATATTCCGAATATAAGGATACTAAAAGAACTAGGATATGATGTAGATATAGCATGTAATTTTGTCAAGGGGAATACTTGTACTGAGGAGGAGATAAAAAAACTTCTAAAATTGTTGGATGAATGGGAGATTGACTGTTACCAGATAGATTTTGATAGAAAAGTTTTTAATTTGAGGAATAATGGCAGGGCTTTAAGACAGCTTAACAATGTAATGACAGGAACTGCAGTTCCTGTTAATGCCAATCGCTATCATTACGTGACAAAGAACAATAAATATAGGTTTGTTCATTGTCATAGTCCGATTGGAGGCGCTATAGGGAGAGTTGCTGCTAAAAGGCATAAAATAAAAACTATTTATACAGCTCATGGTTTTCACTTTTTTAATGGTGCACCTAAAAGAAATTGGATGTTGTATTATCCAACAGAGAAATGGTTAAGTAAAATTACAGATGTCCTGATAACGATTAATCAAGAAGATTATACAAGGGCAAAGAATGAATTTTTTGCAAGAAAGGTCATGTATGTTCCCGGTATTGGGGTTGATACAAAAAAATTTTCCAAATGTGCCATTGACCGAATAAAAAAACGGGAAGAACTGAATATTCAGCAAGACGCATTTATATTATTATCAGTTGGAGAATTAAGTGAACGTAAAAATCAGAAGATTGTAATAGAAGCAATTTATCATATTAAAAAAACGGGGAATATTGATCATCTGGTTTATTTGATTATTGGACAAGGAGAATTAAAAAATGATTTTGAGAAGTTAATAGACCTATATGATTTAAATGCTCATGTTAAACTGCTTGGATATCGGAATGACATAGATGAGCTGTGTAAAACAGTAGACTGTTTTGTTCATCCATCTATTCGTGAAGGTTTTGGCATAGCGCCTATGGAGGCAATGGCAGCAGGGCTGCCTCTTATTTCCGCTGATATAAATGGTATTCGAGATTATACTGAGGAAGGGAAAACAGGGTGCTGTGTAAACCCATGTTCGATTCAAGAAATGATAAGAGCTATTGAGAAGATGAGACAGAATATAGAGTTCCGTAAAACATGCGGATGGCATAATGCTGAAATTGCTAAAAAGTTTGATGTTTCTAAGGCGAATGAAGTGATGAAGAATGTTTATAGGGATGTAGTGATATAGAAATATACCGAATATTTTGTCAAGTTAAATGGGAGGATTTGATGAAAATAATTGCTTATTATTTGCCACAGTTTCACGAAACGAAGCAAAATAATGAATGGTGGGGAAAGGGATTTACTGAATGGACGAATGTAAAAAAATCTAAACCATTGTATAAGGGACACTATCAGCCACGAGTTCCATTAAATCAGAATTATTATGATCTGCTAGATGATAATGTGAAAAAATGGCAGATTAAATTAGCAAAAGAGCATGGAATATATGGATTTTGTTTTTATCACTATTGGTTTAACGATGGGGAACTTTTGTTAGAAAAACCCGTAGAACAGTTTTTGGAAAATAAAAGCTTGGATATTCATTTTTGTCTTTCATGGGCAAATGAACCATGGACCAAAGCATGGGTATCTAAGCAGGATCAAATTTTGATAGGACAAAACTACGGCAATAAAACAGTATGGAAAAAACATTTTGAATATCTTCTGCCATATTTTAAAGACTCACGATATATTTGTGAAAATAATAAACCTCTTTTTATTATATACCGTCCTGAAATTATAGAGAATCTAAATGAAATGTTGGATTACTGGGATAATCTTTCCCAAATTAATGGATTTTCAGGTATGGAATATGCTTATCAAGGAATATGGTTTGATCAAATAAAAAATAGAGATGACAGCAGATTTACATACAATATTGAATATGAGCCAGACTACGGAAAATCCAGGCTTTCTTCAAAAGAAAAAAAGATGCTGGTAAAGCTGGCAAAGAGTATAGATGAGCTATCTTTTAAGGTATTTAATCATAAATTATCTGAATTCTATTTAAGGCGGGTGCGCAGATTATCATATGATGATGTATGGAATGCTATTAATTCCTATATACCGAGTGATCATAAACGAATTGCGGGAGCATTTGTTGACTGGGATAATACTCCCAGAAGAGGATTAAAAGGACTCGTAATAGAAGGTGCATCCCCTGAAAAGTTTTATGTTTACTTTAAAGAACGAATAAAGAAGGTAAAGCAATTTTATTCATCAGATATGATTTTTATTTTTGCATGGAATGAATGGGCAGAAGGTGGATATTTAGAACCGGACCAAAGATATAAGGATAAGTATTTAAGAGCAATAAAGAAAGCGTTGGAAGAATTAGATGAATTTAGAATATAGCGTATGTGTAATGATGTCCACCTATAACGGTGAAACATATTTGCCTCAACAAATAGAAAGTATTCTATCACAGGAAAAGATAAAAATAAATCTTCTCATTCGGGATGACGAATCTACAGATAATACATTAAATATAATTGAAAAGTATAGAGATGATAAGCGAGTAAAATACTATTCTGGGAAAAATATAGGACCGGCCTTTAGTTTTATTGATTTACTATTTGCAGCAGAGGATTATGATTATTATGCGTTTGCTGATCAGGATGATTATTGGGAGGCAAATAAAATATATGAAGCTGTAAAGGTGCTGGAATCATATAAGGAATTTCCCGCGTTATATAGTTCACTCACAGAAGTTGTCGATGAAAATTTAAATTTTAAAAATAGATTTTATGGAACCAAAAAGCAATACAATTTTTTGACACAGCTTGCAAGAAGCAATGCTATTGGATGTACTATGGTATTTAATAAGAGACTTTTTTGCATGACTCGCGTTTACCGACCTCAGTATATCTGTATGCATGATCAGTGGGTAAATATTATATGCAAGGCCTTAGATGGAATTGAAATAAAGGATAGCAGAAGTTTTGTCAAATATAGACAGCACAGCAGTAATGTTTTGGGGGCAGAACAAAATTTTGTCCGTAGATTGAAAAAAAGTGCATTATTTGCAGAAGGAAATTCAAGATATAATCAAGCTTATGAATTGATACAGGGATATAAAGAGTATATGCGTGATGAATATTACAGACAGATAATGGATGTAATACAATATAAAACATGTTTTGCATCGAGGATTCGATGTATAGTCTATAATTATAATACAGGGAGACCGCTATATAATATGTTGATTCGGTTATCTTTTATAAGAGGAAAATTTTAATGAATAAAATAGCGAGTAAAGCGGCAATTATAGTTTATCTCTTTTTACTGATATACAATCCACCTATTATAGGCATGAACTTTATATATATTTTAGTTATGGTATCTGCATTATATATAATTGTATCTATGATCCTGGGAAGGAAATTTGTATATGAATATTATTCAGTAAAAGCAGTCTTGATTCTATCTTTTTTGATATTATGGCAAGTTATAACGGCATGGTTCAGCGGTTATGGAACATTAGATGCTATATCAGATTATATTATAATTTTAGCAGGATATATAGTTTGTTCTATTGTGCTGCATAATTATTTGCTCAGTAGGCATATATCTAATAAAGAATTTTTTGATCTTTTGCTTATGGCATCACTTGTGCAGGTTTTTTTTACTGTATTAGCATACCTATGTCCAGATTTCCAAAAGTGGTTTATCATAAAGATGGGAGAATATGGATATGAGATAAGCAGATTTTCAGCATTATCACAATTTAGGTGGTACGGTATGGCTGCTCAACTTGGTTTTGCAACACCTGTTGTACAAACTATATTGTCATTAATAACATTATATTTTGGATTTACTAGATCATGTAAATATTATATTGCTTCCTTTTTTCTATTATTATCTGCTATTGTAAATGCTCGTACTTCAGTCATATTATTTTTTATCGGTTTTATAATATGTGTTTTTTCAATTCTTAGAAAAAGAAAAGCGAAATATCTTTTGACGAGTCTGGCAGCTTATATATGGATTGCGATTTTATTATTAATGGTATTCTTATTTTTTATGAAAAAGTATTCATATGCTAATTTTGTTTGGTTGATTAATGGATTATTAGATTTTTTGGGATTTAATGTTGATACAAATGGCGCATATGAAGTGGGAAACTATTTTTTGAATTTAGAAAACTATCGATTACCTTCTGATTATAAACTATTGATTGGATCAGGAGTTTATCTTTATAAAATGGAGAATCATTTTCGTACAGATATAGGATATATAATCGACATATGGAAATATGGAATTCCCTTGATATTTCTTATTTACTACATGATTATCAGATCTTTAAATAGAATCAAGAAAATTAATATTTTTAATGAGACATATTTTGGATTGATGTTATTGGTTGTATTTATGGTTTCCAATATAAAAGGAAATATCATTTCAGCTACCCCAATAGCAGCATTATATATAGTAATGCTCCTTGGATTTCCAGAATATAAAATGAACAATAAAATTATAACAGAAATGGCAAATAAAATATGAACGGATTATTCGCTGTATATAAAGAGGAAAATAAAGGGATTTTGAAAAAAATAAATGATCAGATTGAAGCGTTTGAAGAGAGCGGTATTCATATGGATAAGGATTGTATTAGGATTTATTCAGAGAATGTATTTGCTAAAATAGCATACAGAATTCCCTTTACAAATATGTTACCATATTGGAAGTATAAGGAGGAGTATGCCAATTATGATTTCATTTATTTAAGACGACCAATGTATATGAATTTTTGGTTTATATGGTTATGCAGAAAAGTAAGAAAAAAAGGAGTTAAAATTATTCTGGAATTTCCAACGTATCCATACGATAAAGAGATTTATTTATCCTTTTTATCAATTCCCTTAATTGTAAAAGAAAGAATTGCGCGTTTTTTTTTAGGATTATCAGTTGACAGGATATCTTTATTAACAGAAGATAATAATGTATATGGAGTAAAAACATTACATATTCGTAATGGGTATAATTTTAAAGAAACATCAATAAGAAATATCAAAGAGATTGGGGAAACCATAGATATTGCAATCGTAGCTTACTTTCGATTTTGGCATGGATACGAGAGACTTATCAATGGCTTGTGTGATTACTACAAACAAAATGGAAAAAGAAAAATTCATTTACACTTTGTAGGAGATGGAACAGAACTTGTTAATTATAAAAAGCTATGTGAGGAAAAAGAGATAAGCCGCCATGTGACATTTTATGGAGTTATAGAACGCGAAGATATATTAAAGATATATGATAAGTGCGATATCGGGGCTTGTACTTTTGGGGATTATAAAAAGGACAATTTTTATTCTTGTGAACTAAAATCCAGAGAATATTTAGCCGTAGGACTTCCATTGATTACAGGGGTTAAACTGGATGTATCAGAATACGATAGTTTATCACCATTTATTTTAGAGTTCCCTAATAATAGTACACCAATAGAATTTGAAAAGGTTATCCAGTTTTATGATAATCTGTATAAAGATAAGACACAGGAGAAAATAAAGGAGATGGCCGAAAATATACATTCAAAGGCGGAAAAAGAGCTTAATATAAAAAAAGCAATGGAAAATGTAATCAGCTATGTTCAGAAAGGAGAACCGGTTTAATATGATACCTTCCATGAATGTTTTAAGACAATATGAATTACTAAAAGATGAGATTGACAAAGCAGTTATCAATGTTCTTCATTCTGGTCAATATATTATGGGACAAGAGGTAACTTTTTTTGAAGAGCAGTTTGCAAAGTACTGTGGCGTCAGATATGCAGTGAGCGTAGCAAACGGAACGGATGCCCTGGAGATAGCACTGAAATCCTGCGGCGTAAAGCCAAGAGATGAAGTAATCACCAGTGCTATGAGCTTCTTTTCAACGGCAGAGGCCATTGCAGAGGTGGGGGCAGTTCCCATATTTGTAGATTGTACAAAAGATACATATCTTATTGATTCATCAAAGATAGAAGAAAAGATAACAGATAGGACAAGGGCTGTTATTCCGGTTCACTTATATGGCCAATGTGCAGATATGGATAAGATCAATGAGATTGCAGAAAAACATTGTTTAAATGTAATAGAAGATACGGCTCAAGCGGCTGGAGCACAGTATAAGGGAAGAAAAGCCGGAAGTATGGGAGATGCAGGATGCATCTCTTTTTTTCCAACCAAAAATCTGGGAGCAGCAGGAGATGGTGGTATGATTCTTACAAATGATGAATCTATCTTCCGTCAGGCAATGGCATATCGAGTTCATGGAAGTGGGATGAATGGATATTACACCTATGGCAAGAGAATAGGAACCGATGTATTGGAGGAAAGTATAGATTTTCATGGAAATCTTCCTAAATACTATAATTTCGTGACAGGGAAAAATTCCAGGCTTGATGAGATACAAGCAGCTATTCTCAATGTTAAGCTGCCTCATTTAGATACCTGGAATGCCAGGAGAAGAGAGATCGCCGCTAAATATGATGAGGGGATTGTCAATCCGGCCGTTAGAAAGCCATATATCGCAGACCATAATATTCCTATTTATTATGTCTATGTAATTGTAACAGAGAAAAGAGATGAACTTCGCAGGTATCTCTATGATAACGGTGTGGCAAGCGGCGTATATTTCCCGGTACCTCTGCACCTGCAGAAGGCATTTGAAGAGCTTGGATATCAGAAAGGAGATATGCCCAATGCAGAGCTTATTGCGGAGAAAAGCCTGGTGCTTCCTATGTTCCCGGAGCTTACACAGAGTGAGATTCATACAATAATAGATGTAATTAATAGCTGGTGTGAGAATTAAAACTTAGAAAGAATTACAGGACAGAACAGAGAAAGGTGATATAAGTGGAAAGAGAAAAAAATAACGAAAGCAATGTTTTTCATCCCACTGCTGATATTAGCCCTAAAGCATCTATTGGTAAGGGAACCAGAATATGGCAGAACAGTATTATCCAGGAGGATGTTGAAATAGGAGAAAACTGCAAGCTTGGAGCAAATGTTTTTTTAGAGAGAGGGGTCAAACTTGGAGAGGGCGTAAAGGTCAAGAACAATGTTGCCTTATATACAGGTGTAATTTGTGAAGATCATGTTTTTTTGGGACCTAATTGTGTGTTTACTAATGTTTTAAGACCTCGTAGCTTTATCAGCAGAAAGAAGGAATTTAAGCAAACTATCATCCAGAGAGGAGCTACTATAGGAGCAAATGCTACAATTATATGCGGTCATACAATAGGAAAGTATGCGATGGTTGCGGCGGGTGCAGTTGTAACAAAGGATGTTCCGGCATATACACTAGTTATAGGGACTCCTGCTCGTGTGAGGGGATTCATATGCGAGTGTGGATATGATTTGGATGAAGACTATCGCTGTTTGGAATGCGGAAGGACATATCAATTTTTAAATAATGGATTCAATGAAAACAATTACGAAAAAGGGAGCAAAGAAAGATGAGATATGCATTAATAGGCTGTGGAAGAATTTCGCCAAATCATATTGCAGCGGCTAAAAATAACAACTTGGATATTGTGGCTATTGCTGACATTGTCAGAGAGAATGCTGAAGATAAGGTTATAAAATTTGATCTTAAAAATATTCATATTTATACAAATTATAAAGAAATGCTGGAGAAGGAAAAACCAGAGTTAGTGGCAATCGCAACAGAAAGCGGGAAACATGCGCAGATTGCTCTTGATTGTCTGGATTATGAATGCAACTTAATTATTGAGAAGCCTATAGCTCTATCTTTGGAGGATGCTGAGTTAATTGTAAAGAAAGGACAAGAAAAAGGAGTCAAGATCTGCGCTTGTCATCAGAATCGGTTTAATAAAAGTATTCAGGAAATAAAACATGCAGTAGATAAAAGAAGATTTGGAAGACTTTTATATGGTACTGCACATATCAGATGGGCAAGAGATCACGAATATTATGACCGAGCTTTATGGCGTGGAACATGGGAACAGGATGGCGGTGCATTAATGAATCAGTGCATTCACAATATTGATTTACTCCGATGGATAATGGGTGATGAAGTAGAATCAGTTTTTGGAATGACAGACAGATTGGTTCATCCATATATAGAAGCAGAGGACTTAGGAATCGCACTGGTTAAATTTAAAAATGGGAGTTATGGAATGATAGAGGGGACTACAGATGTCTTTCCAAAGAATCTGGAGGAGACCCTTTATATTTTTGGAGAAAAAGGAACGGTAAAGGCAGGAGGAGAAGCTGTTAATATCATTGAGGAATGGAGATTTTCTGACTATTTTGATGAAGCGGAAATAGTAAAAAGGGAATGCTCTGAGATACCACCGAACATATATGGATTTGGACATTCTAAATTATATAAAAATGTTATTGCAGCGATTGAGGGAAAAGAAAAATTGGTAGTTGATGCTGAGGCAGGAAAAAGAGCTTTAGAATTAGTTTTAGCTATATATAAATCGGCAGAAGAAGGGAGAGAGATAAAACTTCCATTGGAGAAGTGTTCTACAATGGATTTTAAGGGACGGTTTAAATAATTTCTCAACAAACTATAATTATAGGAGATTTAAAATAAGATCATATGCGTAAAGCAGTTATCATAAATTTTATCTCGAAATATTCAGTTGTTATAGTTCAACTAATTATTAATTTTATATTGGCCAGGCTTTTATCACCAGAGGAGTTTGGTATTGTTGCAATTATAACTATATTTACCAGTTTTTTATTAATTTTTTCGGATATGGGGATTGGTACGGCAATAATACAATATAAAGATTTAGAGCAAAATGATATAAACAATATTTTTTCCTTTACAGTATATTTAGGGGTAATATTATCAGTTGTTTTTGTGGGAATCGTTCAATTAGTATCTATAATATATTCAAAAAGCATATATTTTAAACTAGGTCTGGTTTTAATGCCTTCGGTATTTTTAAATACATTGAACATGGTTCCTAATGCCTTAATGATGAAAGAACAGCGATTCATAGAAGTTGGAATAAGAAATTATATTACAACATTTGTGTGTGGAATTCTTGTAATTATTTTGGCCGTTTGGGGATTTAGTTATTATTCATTAGTTGTTCAGTCAATGCTTCAGGCATTAATTCTATTTATTTGGAACTATACTAGACGGCCTTTAAAATTTAATTTCTATTTTGATTGGGCACCACTCAAAAGGATATTCGGATTTTCGGGATATCAATTTTTATTTAACATAATTAACTATTTTGCAAGAAACACAGATACTCTTATGGTCGGACAGATTATGGGAGAAGCATCAGCTGGGATATATGATAAGGCCTATAAATTAATGACCTATCCTATGACAATGTTTTCAGGAGTTATAACTCCAATACTGCATCCTGTGTTGTCTAATTTTCAAAATGATAAAGATACTTTATATAATTATACAATAAAAATATTTAGAATAATGCTGTACTTCTCAATTTTCATATCAACTGTATGTTTTTTTTCGCCAAGAGAAATTATTCATATATTATATGGAGATAACTGGGATCTGGCCATAGAACCTTTTAGAATTTTAAGTTTATCAGTAGTGACTCAGATGTGTAATTCTATAGGGGGAGCAGTTCTACAGAGTTTAGGAAAAACAAAAATTATTTTCAAGTCAGGTTTAATATCAGCAATTACAATTATAATGTGCATATGTATTGGTATTTGGGGAGGAACTATGGAATCTGTAGCGACAATGGTTATGATCGCTTATATGATTGTGTTTTGGATCGCTTACTATTATATTATAAAAGTTGGATTTGGGATAAATTATTTCGATTTTTTAAAAATAACTGTGAAACCGTATTTTATTTATATAATTATGGCTTTCGTAGCTGGGATGTTGCCCTTAAAAATAGAAAATGATTTTTTTTCATTATTCATAAAGACATGTATTGTATGTTTATTATATTTAGTGCTCTTATATATCTTTAAAGAATTAGAGAATGTCAAACAGGTATGCAGATTATTATATGATAGGAAAAAATATGCTAAGAAAGAGAGATAAATAAGTATCATGAAATTTGTTACCATGGCAGAATTGAATAGAGATATTGTGGATAATTTGCATCTTATTCCCAAAGATATAGATATAATCGTAGGTGTCCCAAGAAGCGGAATGTTAATAGCTGCAATGATTGCATTGTATCTCAATAAACCATTATGTGATTTGAATTCATTTGTACAAGGACGGATTTATTCGGTTGGAATGACAAAGAATACAAAGGATTGTATTTTAGACTTTTGGAAAATACGGAAGGCATTGATCGTAGAAGATTCATCTAATTCTGGGGCATCTATTGAAAGGGCAAAGGAAACAGTTCAAAAAGTGGATCTAAATATAAAATGCAGTTATTTAGCAGTATATGTAACTGAGAAAACGAAGGATAACGTGGATATATGGTTTAGAATCGTTGAACCACCTAGAATGTTTGAATGGGGCTTCATGCACCATGAAAGTTTACAGTACGCATGTGTAGATATAGATGGAGTTCTTTGCAGAAACCCAACGGTTAAAGAAAATGACGATGGAGAAAGATACCGCAACTTCATTAGGACTGCAGAGCCTAAATATATCCCAACAAGAAAAGTGGGATGTATCGTAACGTCTCGTTTGGAAAAATACCGCGAGGATACGGAATATTGGTTAAAGATGCAAGGAATCGAATATGACCGTCTTTATATGATGAAATTGGAGACAGCTGAAGAAAGAAGGAAATTAGGTAATCATGCTATATTTAAAGCGGAAGTATTTAAAAAAGAGAAAAAAACTAATTGGTTTATAGAAAGTGACTTAAAGGAAGCAAAAGAAATAGCAGCTTTGTCAGGAAAAGAAGTTTTTTGTGTTGACAAATCAGTTTTTGCCAAGGCAGCATTAAAATATAGAATGTCCTGGAAATTAAAAATGCAGTTATATGCTGTTCTGATTAAATATTTACCTTATGAAAAGGTTGATCAGATAAGAAAGCTTAAGCGTAAACTGTTAGGATAGACAAGAATTTTCTTTTATTCCCCCTATTCTCCAAGAACTTTATCCCACAAAATGAAGAAAATGTTCGGCTATTTATACATTTCCCATAATTCTTTTTTATGATAAGAGAAAATATTGGGAAAGAATCAAGAGATAAAAGAGACATACACAGAAGCATTGAAAATGGTATTGGATGATAATCCCCAGGAAATATTGTAATATTTCCAAAAACTTGCTACAATAGGAATCAAAGATAAAATCAAACGAGGATTAACAACTATATGGAACACACAACACCAACACAGACTCAAAAGCCCGGCAGCTCCAGGCAGAAGAAGGCTGCCGTGATCAATGATATGACGGGATTCGGCCGGTGCGCCCTTACCGTGGCAATTCCCATTATTTCCAGGCTGAAGATCCAGTGCTGTCCGGTGCCCACTGCCATCTTATCCAACCATATGGCTTACCCCAGCTATTATTTTGATGATTGCACGGATCATATGGAGAGCTATGTGGCTGAGTGGAAGAAGCTGGGTCTGACCTTTGATGGAATTGAAACCGGTTTTTTAGGATCTGCAAGGCAGATTGAGATAGTTTCCGGGTTTATCCGGGATTTCAGCAGGGAGGGGACCACAGTGTTGGTGGATCCCATTATGGGGGACAATGGCAGGACTTATGCCACATATACGAAGGAAATGTGTGAGGAGATGAAAAAACTGGCGGCCCAGGCAGGAATCGTCACCCCTAATGTGACGGAGAGCTGCATTCTCACGGACACGCCCTACCATGATGGTTTCTGGAAGGAGGAGGAGCTTCTCTCCATGGCCAGGCGTCTTGGGGAGATGGGGCCTTCTAAGGTGGTGATCACCGGAGTTCCAGGGGAAAGCCATATCGGCAATTACTGCTATGAAAGGACAGGGAACCGGGAGTCCGGCAGAAAGGAGGAGACCGCGTTTATACAGGTGAAAAGAGAGGGGGAGACCCGGTGCGGCACCGGGGACATCTTTGCCGCCATCATACTGGCGGATGCGGTCAACGGTGTGGAATTTAAAAAATCCGTTAGTAAGGCGGCGGAATTTATCAGGGACTGCATTGTGGAATCCGTTCAAATGGAAGTGCCCCTTACGGATGGGGTTTGCTTCGAGGAGATCCTTGACAGACTGCAGCCGTGACCGGGCAGGGCAGCCGCCTGTAACTCAAGGGGCGATAAAAGGAGGAGATTACCCATGGAGACATATATTCACAGGGTGCAGTATTATGAGACGGACAGAATGGGAATCACCCACCATTCCAACTATATCCGCTGGATGGAGGAAGCCAGGGTAGTCTTTCTGGATTCCATAGGCTGGGGATATGACAGGATGGAGGAGTTGGGAATCCTGTCCCCCGTAGTCAGCGTGGAAGCCAATTACAGGCATACTACCACATTCGGGGACAGGGTGGCCATTGGGGTATGGATCCAGGAATACAGAGGGGTCCGGCTGGTGGTTTCCTATGAGATGAAGAACACAGAGACAGGGGAAGTGGTGTTTACAGGAAGTTCTTCCCACTGCTTTCTTGACCGGAGCGGGGGATTGATCCGTATGAAAAAGGCCTTTCCCCAGGTGGATCAGGTGCTAAAGAGCATGGTGCAAAGGGGCCATGAGAAAGGGTGATGGGCTGACTGCAATCAATACAGAAAAACAGGGAGAGGATGACATATGGAGAAACAAATAGTGTGGACAACCATGGCCACCCCTTTGGGGCCTTTAACAATAGGGGCAAGTGAAGCCGGAGTGTGCCGTGTGGGGTTTGGGGAGGAAGGAGAAGGGCCAGAGAATTGCGGCTGTTCCCGGGAAAAGGCTGAGGCCATCCTTGCAAAGGCTCAGAAGCAGCTTGCCGAGTATATGGAGGGGAAGCGAAAGGAATTTGACCTGCCGTTGTGCGCAGAGGGCACGGATTTTCAGAAGAGGGTCTGGAAGGAGCTTTGCCGGATCCCTTATGGGGAGACCAGAACCTATGGACAGATCGCCGCTCTGGTAGGCAATCCCAAGGCCAGCCGGGCAGTAGGCATGGCCAACCATAATAATCCTATAGGGATTATTGTGCCTTGTCACCGTGTCATCGGATCCAACGGGAAGCTGACAGGATACGCGGGGGGACTTGACAAGAAGGAAGGGCTTTTGAAGCTGGAACAAAGAAACAGGGAACCACAGAAGTAGGAGGATAAGACCGTGATAAACGAAATCTATAAAAATATGCTTCAGGGAAAGTCAATTATCCGGGAGCTGAGCGAGTATGCCGCCATAAGAGGAAAGGAAATAGGCTATGACAATGTATTTGACTTTAGCCTTGGCAATCCCAGCGTGCCCTGTCCAAGGAATTATACGGACTCCATGATGGGAATGCTGAAAGAAGAGGATCCCATGGCTCTTCACGGATACAGCCCCTCTCTGGGAATCGAGAGTGTGAGAAGAGCGGTGGCTGACAGCTTAAACCGACGCTTTGCCATGGATTATGAGGTGAAGCATATCTTTATGGCATCCGGCGCCGCCGGAGCTCTGGCTCACGCCTTTCGGTGCGTCACCCGGCCGGGGGATGAGATCCTTACCTTTGCCCCGTTTTTTCCTGAGTATACTCCTTATGTGAATCTGTCCGGGGCGCGTCTCAAGGTGGTTCCGGCGGATACGAAAAAATTTCAGATCAATTTTGGGGCCCTGGAAGAAATGATGAACGAGAAGGTCATGGCGGTTCTTGTGAATACTCCTAACAATCCTTCCGGCGCAGTCTACAGCACAGAGACCATTGAGAGGCTGGCGGAGTTTCTTCGGGGAAAACAGACAGAGTACGGCCATGATATTTTCCTGATCAGTGATGAGCCCTACCGGGAGATCGTGTTTGAGGGGGCGGATGCACCCTATGTGTCAAAGTTTTATGACAATTCCATCTCCTGCTATTCCTATTCCAAGAGTTTAAGCCTTCCGGGGGAGCGTATCGGATATGTGGCGGTGAATCCAAGATGCAGGGACGCCGAGATCCTGGCGGTGATGTGCGGCCAGATCAGCCGGGGAATCGGACATAACTGCCCGGCATCAAGTGTCCAGATGGCAGTGGCCAGAGTTCTGGATGAGACCAGTGATTTGTCTGTCTATGAGACTAACATGAATGTGCTCTATGATGCCCTGGTGAGACTGGGATTTGAGGTGGTGAGGCCCGGGGGGACCTTCTATATATTCCCCAAAGCCCTGGAGGAGGACGCAGGCGTCTTCTGTATGAAGGCGAAGAAATATGATCTCATTCTGGTGCCATCGGACAATTTCGGCGTGCCCGGGTATTTCCGCATGGCCTATTGTATTGATACAAAGAAGGTGAGACGCTCCCTTCCGGTGTTGGAGAAATTTGTGAAGGAAGAGTACGGCCTTTGATTCGCGCAGGAGGCTTTTTGCATATGGAAAACGCAGCTGTCTCATGGGTATCCCATGAGACAGCTGCGTTTTTTTTGTGTTTCCTATTTGGTTTATTCCGTTACAGTAGGAAGTCCGGCGCCTAACCAGCCGCTTCCGTTATCGGCACTGCCCATGCCGCCTGCCAAGTTGTAGGCCTCATAGCCCAGCATACGCAGAACTGCCATGGTCTGAGATGCAGTCTGTCCGGTATAGCAATATACAACCACAGGCTTGTCTGTAGGAATCTCAGAGAACTGCTCCTGCATTCCCTTGGCAAAAGGAATCAGCATAGCGCCCTGGATGTGGCCTGCGTCATAATCCTTAGCCTGACGTACAGACAGGATGGTGTAATCCTCGCTCTCTGCATCCACCAGCTCCCCGAGAGCATCTACCGGGAAGTTGAAGGAAGAGAAGTTATCGGATTTGGCTTTTGCGTAGTAATCGGCAATCGCGGAGGCAATGGCCGGATCTACCTCGTAGCTCTCGTCAGGAAGTACATTTTCCGTGGTCTCTATGTAAGCTTCGTATCCTTCCAGAACCTTGATGCCGTTGTTGTATCCGCTCTGAATGTTGGTGGCGTATTTGCCTGCAATATTTAAGAGGGCAACAGTCTGGGAGGAGGTCTGTCCGCTGTAGCAGTTTACATACAGCATAACGTCGTCGGGAATCTTCTCCAGATTCTCTGCGATAGCCGGGCCGTAAGGAACATTCACGGCGCCCTTTAAGTGGCCTTCTGCATAGGCGTCAGGCTGGCGGATGTCAATAATCAGCATGTCTTCGCCTGCATCCATCTTGGCAAAGAGATCTTTCACGGAGATCATATGTCTGTCCTCCGGGAAATCGGCAAAATAGCTCATGGCTGCTTCTTTAACAGGATCGGAAGCATCTGTTTGTGCCGGGGCCTCAGTAGCAGCCGGAGCATCGGCTTTTGTCTCAGGCGCCTGGGTGGCAGCCTCGGTCTTTGTCTCGGCAGGTGCTGCAGCGGCAGTGGCAGCAGCCGTGGTCTCCTGTACCGTCTTGGTGGCACAGCCTGTGACGGTGGCGCCCATAAGGGCGGCAGTTAAAAGTACCGGTAAGATTTTTTTCATAGTAGAACTCCTTCTTTCAGTTTATGATGCATCTTTTGCAGCGGGAGCTGCGGCGCCTGACGGCATCTCTATGGGGTTGCTGGAGTTGGATGACCATTCCAGATAAGCGCCGTCATAGAGACGGATGTTGCGGTATCCGGCTTCGTAGAGCTGAACAAACACAGGAGCGGCCCGCAGGGACGTCTGGCAATAGATGATAATATCATTTTCAGGATAGATCTTGTCTTCCAGATAATTGATCTTGGTAATATCCTTGGTCTTAAAGGTCTTATCGCCGAAGAAATTGGTGTTGTAATCCATGATAATGGAAGTGGGAACTTTTCCAGCCTCATAGTATTCGTCCATGCTTCTCACATCCAGAAGAATCACATTGGCATCAGGCGTGTTGACCTGTGCAAGAACCTCCTCCTGAGTCGCCAGCCAGTTGGAAGCAGGCTCCTGAGCCGTAAATACGGCTTCAGCAGGTGTGGGAACCGCTGTGCTGGACGCCAGATTGCAGGCGTTTATGGCTTCAAAGCCGCCGTCCACCACTTTTACATCTCTGTGGCCGTACATAAATAAAGTCCACAGAAGACGGGAAGCCCCCATCTTATTGGCATCATAGGCAATGACGGTGGTGGTGTTGGAGATGCCGTTGGCCCCCATGACCTTTTCGATCTTCTTTTGGGAAGTCAGCATGTTTTTCACAGGAACATTGATGACGATCTCCTCCGTGGGAATATTCACCGCGCCTTCTACGTGGCCTGCTGCATATTCATCGGCGGAGCGGGTATCTACAATGACAACCCCATCTTTGCCGATGTATTCGGACAGATCTTTGGCACCCAGTATCAGTGATGGCTCTGTCTGGACAAATGTGTGGGAACTGCAGCCATAAAGTCCGACAGCAAACAGAGCAAATACCAGAAACAATGCTAGTTTCTTAGCATATGGGCGCATAAAAACCCCCCTTTCCTTTTGTTCTCATTTTGTGTAGTAATGCGTATAAATCGACACAAAAGGGGCCTCAATCCTTTTGTTACCTTCTATTGTACTTGATTTTTCAGGGGAGAGGCCATAGCATTTTCTTATGCTGTATCTGTTAATTTAATAACAAAAAAAGTTTCTGATGAACCAAAAAAGCAAATATGGTATGATCAATACAGATAAAAGTCGTATAAAGGAGGGTCCCTCATGAAAGACAAAAGAAAAATCCCCAAATATCACTGGGCGGCCCTGGTCTTTATCCTGATTCACAGCCTCATATCCTTCCTGTTCCTGGAAGCGTTTCCCTATGTCCACTCGGATGAGAGCTGGCTTGCAGGACTTACGAGAGCAATGATGGAGGAGGGGAGTATCGGGGTCACGGAGCCGTTTTTTGACCTGGTGCCCAGATATCCCCACAGCATAAAGACGCTGTTTCATCTTATGCAGATGGCGGCAGTGTCCCTCTTTGGCTACCGGATTTTTTCCCTGCGCCTGGTGTCCTTGGGGGCGGGGGCGGCGGCACTGTGGTTCACCTATCTGGCAGGGGGACGCTTTTTATGCCGGTCAGGGGGGTTTCAAAGTCCCGATGTCTTGTGGGAAAGCAGGAAAAAGGGCTTCCTTGTTATGGCGGTGTTCAGTATGGATATTCAGTTTCTCTATGCCTCCCATTTTGCCAGGCAGGAGATCCTTTTGTCTCTGATTCAGTGGATATGCCTGTGGAATCTTTTTGCGCCGGAAGGCTTTTATAATGAAAAACGAGGGGTTATCCTGGGGATTCTCACGGGAATTTCCATAGGCTTCCATCCCAACAGCTTTGTGCTGGGAGTCATGAACGGATGTTGTTTTCTTGGGGCCGCCCTTTTTCCTCGTTTTCTGGAGGGGAAGGGGGAGAGAGGAACTTCTAAGCCCTCATGGCGCCCTCTGCTCCTTTATATAGCAGTAACAGGAGGCTTTGCCCTGGTGTTTGTGGGAATGAGCTTTATGATGGATCCGGGATTTCCAGGGCATTATGTTGCCTACGGAAAAAGGGAATTCGGCATTGATGCACCGTGGTGGGAAAGGATCGCCGGTTTTTTCGGATTCCTCAAGCGGCTGTATGAGAGAAACAGCGGGACCTATTATCTGCCGGATATCAGGCCGCAGTTTTTTCTCTTTGGTTTGTGCGGGAGCCTGGCGGCGGCAGTGAGTGTGGTTATGAAAAAGGAAATGCCCGAGGCTGCCTGTCATATCAGGATTCTTTTGACAGGGGCGGCAGGGGTGATCTGCGGAATCATCTGCATCGGAAGATATAATCAGACAAGCATTCTGTTTGTGTTCCCCTTCGGCTATCTGGCGGCGGCTATGGTTTTGGAGCTGTATGAGGGGAAGGTTCAGGGAGGGATGTGGGCCGTGCTTTTTGCCTCGGTTCTTTCTCTGACTGTGGTTCAGGTGGTTCCCGAACTAAAAAAGACAGACTATGCCCATTATGGCCGGCAGATCAGAGAGCTGGTTCCGGAAGGGGCCAAAGTCCTGGGGAACCTTAATGCGGAATTTTTTATGGGATACGACTGTCTTAGGGATTACCGGAATCTTCCCTATGCCATGGAGGGGGAGGGGCTTTCCGGGTATTTGGAGAGAAACGAGATTGAGTATATTATTTACCATGAAGAGCTGGATTATCTTTGGGAACACCGGCCTTACTACAACGTGATCTACGGAAATGTCATGTTTGTCCAGGAACTGAAAAATTACTGCCTAAACTGCTGTGAGGAGGTGGGAAGCTTTCAGAATTCCCGCTACGGAATCCGGGTGGCAGGAATTCTGGGCCAGGAGGAATATGCAGAGGTAACGGTTTACCGGAGGGCCTCTTCCAGTTCCTCCCGGAGATGACCGGGGCTTTGGACACTGTCATACCAATGGGAAATACTGTGGGTATCCCGGTCTAAAACGGCAATCTTAGTTCCTAGCTTTATGGCCTCCTCGATATCATGGGTCACCAGGATTACCGTGGAACGGCTGGCAGAGGCTAAGCCCTTTAAGGAGTCCTGGGCCTGTCTTCTGGTGAGATAGTCCAGGCTGGAAAATGGTTCGTCCATAAGCAGAAGTCTGGGATCAAGGGCCAGGGCCCTAGCCAGGGCGCCCCGCTGCTTCATGCCGCCGGACAAGGTGTGGGGATAATGATTCCTAAACTCCAGCAGGCCGGTGATTTCCAGATAATGGCAGGCAGTGCTCTGAAGGACTTGGGGATCCTTAAACTTTTTCGCCTTTTTCAGGGCATAGATCAGGTTGCCTTCCAGGGTAAACCAGGGAAACAGCTGGTCAAAGCTTTGGAAAACCATAATCATCTGGCGGGATGGCCCTTCCACAGGTTTCCCATCCAGGAGCACCAGGCCGGAATCGGCAGGGAGAAATCCTCCGATGATCCGCAGCAAGGTGGTTTTTCCGCAGCCGCTTTTCCCAAGAATTACTAAAAAATCTCCTTCTTCCACGGAAAGGTTTATTTGGGAGAGCACCGGGCGGGTGCCGGATTCTGTAACATATTGTTTGCATAGATTGGAAATAGTCAGCATTATTTCATCCCCCAACGTGTCAGTGTGCGGGCTTCTATGGTCCGAAAGACCACATCCTCCACAAGGATGCCGATGAGAATCACAAGGATGATCCCGGCAAACAGGCCGGCAGTGTCCATAAAGGTCCGCTGGTTCAAAAGATACCAGCCGATTCCGCCGTTGTCTCCCACGGCTCCGAAGACCATCTCGGCGCTTATAAGGGCTCTCCAGGCTCTGGCCCACCCGATCTTTATGCCGGACAGAAGGTATCCGAAGGAGGCCCGCACCATGATCTCCAGGGTGATGGAGGCGGAGCTCATGGAAAGATTTCTTCCTGTGTCAATGTAGATTTCCGGTACAGAAGAAAAGCCTGCCATGAGATTTAAAATCATGGGCCACAGGGCGGAATGGACAATAATGGCAAGAATGGCCTTGGTCCCCGTGCCGAACCACATGATAATAAGAGGCAGAAGAGCTAGGCCCGGCAGGGGATGGGCGATGGCGGTGAGGGTGTCCACCAGGCTCATAAGGATGGGTGAGCGAATGGACAAAAGGCTTAAGAACAGTGCAAGGACAGCGGAAATTGCCAGCCCCAGCCCGATGAGCCACAGAGAGGACAAGGTCTGGTTCAGAAGATTTCCGTAAAGCAGATCGTCCCATAGGGTGAAAAGCACCTTCTCCACAGAGGGGAAGAGCATAGGGGAGACACGGGAGATTTTTACCCATGATTCCCATAGGATCAGGAGCAGGATGCACCAGAAGGCACGTCCGGGCCTTCCTAATTTTTTATGCGTCAAGGGTTTCATAAGCGGGATTACTCCTTCTCCTGGTTTACATTGTCAAAGATTATGGTGTCAAAGTCGGGATTGCCTGACGTAAAGCCGGTCTTTTGCATGGCGGCGCTGATCTGGGGCACTCCCTTAAGCTGGTTGGAGTAGATGGTTCCGTTGTAGGTCATCTGTTCCATGAGATCTTCCTGGGAGACGCCGTAGATGGGGGCCAGGATGCGGACACATTCCTCCATATTCTCATTGATATAATCGATGGATTCGTCCAGGGCCTCAATGAAGGCATCATACCAGTCCCGATGGTTCTCATAAAAATCCGTCATGGCCACGCCGCTGATAAAGGTGAAGGGCCCTCCCATAATCTCCTCCCCTGTTGCCAGCACGGACATGCCGGCCTGAACTTCCTGCGAAATGTAAGGGGGCGTGGCAATATGGGCGGTAATCTCCGTGCCGGAGAGAAGGGCATGCATGGCATCGGGGTGGGTCATGGATACCGTTTGGTTATCCAAGGCATGAGGGTCTCCCAGCTGTTCATCGGCCAGCATACACAAGAGCACATGCTGGGTACATCCCGGCGACAGGATGGCGATCCGGTCCTGGGGGGAGAAGTCCTTCAGGCTTTTTATGTCCGGGCTGGATGTGACGATGGCTACCTCATTGGAGCTGATGCCGGTGGCATATTTCCACTCCATGCCGTTGTCAATGCCGATGAGCACCGGGGCCACTCCCATAAATCCAAAATCTATTTCCCCATTCATCATGCTTTCCCGGATGGCCGTGGGGCCGCCGAACTGCTTCCATTCAATCTTAACTCCCGGAAGCTTCCTCTCCAGAATTCCCAGCTCTTTCATAATATTCAAGGGCGCGTAGGCAATCCCATACTGCTCCGCAATGCCGATTACGGGAGCCTCCCTTTTTGCGCATCCGGTGAAAAGGAGGAGGGATATGATCAGGCAGGATAAAAAGGGCAGTGCTTTTCTTTGGGTAAAGGGTTTCATAACGTTTGTCTCTTTTCTGTGTTTTTTTGTTATCTGGGATGGATCGTACTAGCTTTTAGGATACAGCCGTTCCACCAGATTCTCCCCCTCAGGCGAAAGGACTCGGCAGACCTGGTAAAACCTGTCAATACGTTCCGCAATGTTCTCCTCATCCCCCACAATAACACCGTGGCCCAGACGTGCCGTGGCGTTGTGGGCAGCAGGGATCTCCTGGCCCGGGAGATAGTTGTAGCCGCAGTCCAGAAGGAAGGGAAGCTTCTCAAGGTCTGAAAGAGGCGTGGCCTCGGAGATGATTCCGGGGCGGCCGAATATCAGCTGGACAGCCGCACATTTTTTGATCCGGTCCGCCCGGAAGTCCTTGGGAAGCTTTAGGGATACAGGGCGTCCAAAGGAAAGATCCATGACAGCCCCAAGAATATCAAATCCTGTAAGCCAGGGAATCATCACATCTTCAAAGGCGCCTCCGATGCGGCAGGCCAGTTCGTTGACTCGTATTCCTTCCCGGCCTATGAGAAGCTGGAGATAGAAGGGGCCTTCCTTGAGTCCGAAGGCAAGAGCCACTTCCTGGCTTATGGCGGCGATTTCCTCGTAGCGGTCCATGTGAACGGAAGGGAAGCGGTGGCCGATGCAGATTCCGATGTGGACGGGATCCGGGTAGAGAAGGCGGTCGGTAACGGTCAGTACAGTCAGATGTCCCTTTTGGACCCATCCGCTTACGGTGATTTCATCACTGGGATAAAACTGTTCCACCAGGGCTTCTGCGCACCGGGAGAAGGATAAGGTCTGGGAAAGGTGGGACAAAATCTCCGAGGCCCCGGCACATTTAAAAATTCCCCTTTGTCCCTGAGAGTCCAAGGGCTTAATGACAAGAGGCGGAGTCAGAAAATCCAGATCTTTCCCGGAGGAGGTCTCATCAATAAGCTTATAGGGGGCAGTGGGAATGCCGTGGTCTTTAAGAATCTGCTTCATAACCTTTTTGTTGGTGACAGCCAGGGCTTCTTCCGGAGTCAGGCACGAGGGGAGTCCCAGTTCATGGCTGATGCAGGCGGCGGTATACACCGGCTGGTCTGTCCCCATGGTCATAACGGCGTCCACGTGTTCCTCCCTGGCAGCCTTAATGCACTGGGCGATGTCAAAGGTGCTGATCTGCCGATGGATATGGGCGTATGGGGCGCCGGGAGGGCTGGGCGTATAGTCGGCCAGAATCACATGACAGCCCTCCTTCCTTGCCCGCATCAGGGCGTGAAGCTGGCAGTTGGAGCCTCCCAACACCATAATGGCGCCGGAGGGGGAGGCTTGTTGAGGCAGTTCTTCGTATAACATGGCTTGTCTCCTTTTCTTTGATGTGAGAATCGGCGCAGCGGGGCCGTAAAAACGAATAATGTTGCCATAGAGCCCCATCAGCTTCCAGAACGTATAGCCGCTTTTTCCGTATAGCCGGGGCCGGGGTTCATAAAAGCAGGTTTTGGCCTTTCGGGGACCCAGGAAAACGGCGGCCGACAGATAGAAAAAGCCGGACGCGTCCCGGGTTATTTCTTCTGCCAGTTCTGCCGTCATAATCCGAAAGCTGCTGACTTTAATGTGGTCCGGCAGCTTTAACATGATCCGGAACAGCTGATCCCGCATAAGGCTTCCTTTAGAGCGGACATAGAACCGGCATCTGGAGGCAAAGCGGGAGAAGAGAGAGAAGAGGCTGAGAAGGCGGGAAGGAGAAGCAGCCGGAGATGTATTGGGGGGATGAAGGACCTTTGGGAAGGGCGCGGCATAGACAATGTCATACCCTTCCTCTATGGTCCGATATAATGTAAGGAGCATGGCGGCATGGTGCTGAAGGTCGTCGTCCATGGTGGCAATGTAGCGGCAGCCAAGGCTGTGGCGTATTCCGCAGAGAATGGCATTCTGCTGGCCATAGTTGTTCTTTAGGCGAATCAAAGTCACATGAGGGCCGCAGCAGTGACGCTCCAGCCAGGAAGCGATCTCATCAGGATTCCCATCGTCTATGAGATAAATGTGGCAGGTACATACGGAATCAAAAACATTCTGGAGATCTTGAATCAGCCGGGCCACAGAATGGGTGGAGTGAAATACAGGGATCACAATGCCTAAGGTGGTCCGGGTCATGAGGAAATGCATCCTTTGGTAATGATCTCTGCAATCTGGCTCACCTGCCTGCCTGCAAGCTCCGTGTGGATGGGAAGGCGCAGCAGGGTCTGAAAGCATGCCGTGCTTTCAGGGCAGTCTTCCGGCTTATATCCCAGTTTCCGTCCCATGGGAGACAGATGAAGGGGGACATAGTGAGTCCTGGCATCAATGCCGTTGGCCGCAAGAAGCTCCTGCACATGCTGTCTTAAGGCTTCGCTTGCAAAGCGCAGGTAGAAAATATGGCCGTTTGGCCATGCATAGTCCGGGATTGCCATAAGCCTTACATATCCGGCTTTTTCCAGAGGATTTAAGGCAGCCTCATAGTCATGAAGCCGTTTTAAACGAATTCTGGTAATCTGTTCTATGTAAAGAAGCTGAGCGGACAAAAGGGCAGCGCAGAGCTCGCTGACTGCCGTACTGCTTCCCGGAAGAACCCAGGTATACCGGTCACATTCCCCTCGTATAAAGGCATCCCGGTTGGTGCCGTGAACCCGGTAGCAGCGGGCATCCCTATAAGCGTTCTCTGACCTGCACAAGAGCAGTCCCCCTTCGCCGCATCCAATATTTTTGGTATGATGGAAGCTGACGCAGCCGAATTCACCCAGGGTTCCCAAGGGATATCCCTTGTAGGAGGAGCCTATGGCCTGGGCGGCATCTTCTACGATTTTAAGGCCTGATTCCCGGGCCAGTTCAAAAAGCGCCTTCATATCGCAGGAGATGCCGGCGTAATGGACGGGAATCAGAACCCTGGTTTTTGAGGTGATCCTGCGGGCGGCGTCAAGGGGGCTGATGTTCTGCGTATGGGGATCAATGTCACACAGCACAGGAATGCCTCCCGAACGAAGCACTGCATTGGCGGCAGAGGGGAAGTTGTAGGAAGGAAGCAGCACTTCCTCCCCTGGTTTTAAGCCGCAAAGGGTCAGGGCCATCTCCAAAGCCTGGGAACAGCTGGAGGTAAGAACTGGAAAACTCTCCGGGAAAATATGGGATAAACGGCTTAGTACCTCTTGTGAAAAGGGGCCGTCGGTAGCAAGGGAGCCTTCTAAGCAGGACAGAAGCACATCCTGATCCTGGTCTGTGCGGTAGCGGGCATAAAAAGGGATTTTCATACCATTGCCTTTCTTTCAATATCATGATTTTTGTGGTATACTCAGCATAACGGAGGTGTACTTATGGTAGAGATTGACTGTCTGGGCGATATGTGCCCCATTCCTATTATGAAGCTGAAGCAATGTGACAGCCTGACCCGGAAAGGAGATCAGGTTATGCTGGTCACAGATCACAGCTGTGTGCTGGAATCCATCACAGGCTACTGCGCCCAGAAAAATATGGACATAAAGGTAGAGGAGCCCATGAACGGGATCTGGGAGATCACTGTCACGAAAATGTAGGCTTCACAGGAATTTTCAGCATATATTTTTGCTGATATTGGATACAAAATAATCTATAATTTCATTGGTGCGGGCGTCGGCGCTGGCATTCCTGTAGACAGAATAAACCCCGTAGTCCAAATCAAACTGTTCAATGTAAATAATCTTTAACTGTTTCTGATATAATTCCTTTTTTACGGCAATATAAGGCAGAAATGCCATGCCGTGGCCGGCCTGCACCGCACTTTTTACAGACTCCGTGGAATCTAAGTGGTACATGACGTTAAAGGTGCTTACCGGGTACCCTGACTGCTTCATGTAATTGCGCAAGAGGCGATAAGAGCTGAAGGATTCATTGAGCAGAATGAGGGGATGATGTTTCAAGATTTCCAAGGTAATCTGAGAGTCGATTAGATAATCACTTCGGGCCACCAGATAAATCTTGTCCTGGTAAGCAGGCTTGCATACGAGCTCCGGGGAATCTGCCGTTCCCACAATGAATCCCAAGTCTGTCCTTCCATCCTGAACCTGCCTTATAACGTCCCGGGAGGGGGCGCTGGATAAATGGAAGGTGTAATCGGGAAACTGTCTGTTTACTTTATATAAAGAGCAGGGCAGGGCATAGTTGCAGGCAACGGAGGTAGCTGTGATGTGGAAGGTGTTGTTGCCGGTGCTTAGGTTGTCCAGCTCTTCTTTTAAGTCGCCGTAGAGATGCATGAACTGAAGGGCGTATTTCTGGAGAACGGCTCCTGCTTTGGTAAGCTCGATCCCACGGTTGGAGCGCTCCAGAAGCTTTACGTTCAGTTCTTCTTCCAGACGCTGCATCTGCTGGCTTAGGGCGGGCTGGGAGATATGGTTGGCCTGAGCAACCTTGGAAATGCTTTTTTCTTCGGCTATTTTGTAAAACATGATAATATGTTCAAGGAGCAAGGGGGATTCACCTCCTGGGATGATTGTGATTCGATGCTGTCGGTCTTCTGCCCGGGCCTTTGCCTTAAGGGGCAGGACGCGGGCAGAAGGTCTGTACGCAAACTGCGGCGCCCGGTTTATTGTTTAAGGGAATGAAGCCGATTTGTATTTAATTATACAGGATAATTGTTAAGAAAACAACATTCCCTCTGTGTTTTCATAAAAATAGTCTATAGGAAACCGTTATGCAGCATAAGGTTTTCAGATAATCAAAAATTTCACAATATGTTATAATAGAAAGGTAGTAAAGCGTTCAAATCCTTAAAATCTTATATAAGGAGGTATGAGGAATGCAGGAGAATGCAGCAACAAAGCCACAGTCCGGCGGCTCGTCCATACGCAGATCCGCACCCAGGAAAAAGAAGAAAAACCAGATTCCCTTTGGTTTTCTCGGCCTGTTTCTGATTGTGGTGATCGCCCTGGTTCTGGGACAAAAGAACGGCACCCTTGCATTGTTCTGGGTATTCGGATGCTGTTTCGGATTTATCTTACAGAAGGCCCGCTTTTGTTTTACCGCCTCAATGCGGGACCCATGTATCACCGGCTCCACGTCTGTTACCCGTGCGGTGCTGATTGCCTTTGCCATTACCACCATCGGATTTACGGCTATTAAGTATGGCGCTTATGTAAACGGAGGGCAGATCCCCGGTCAAAGCTATGTAATGCCGGTGAGCCTGGCGACCTGTGTGGGAGGCGTCATGTTCGGAATCGGTATGGTAATTGCGGGAGGCTGTGCCTCAGGAACCTTGATGCGTGTGGGAGAAGGCTTCGGCATGCAGATTTTAAGCCTGTTCTTTTTTGTCGTAGGTTCTCTGATCGGAGCCAATCACATGGGCTGGTGGACTCTCAATTTCAATGCTACGGCGCCGAGGATCTTCCTTCCGGATGTTTTTGGATGGGCAGGGGCTTTGGTATTGCAGCTGGCAGTCATCGGGCTTTTATATATTGCGGCTGACAAGTACGAGAAGAAACGTATGGGCAACACAGGGGAGGAATGATGTCCTGATGAAAGGGCCAGGACTCATGACCGCGTATCCCGAAGGATATTTTAATAATAATATAAATGAAAATAGGAGGAATTTATCATGGCAGAATTTACAGTTGATTGTTTAGGTGAGGCTTGTCC
>JAAWHU010000154.1 GCA_022796015.1 Hungatella sp.
AACTTAGCTGAATATTCTGACCATAGATTCCAGGAAAAGCCATTACGCCATGGAGCTTAAGACCATAAAAACAGGAGGGCCCTCTGCCCGAGTGTTTTTGTCCTGATGGGCTTAGCGGAATGCTTGGCGTACCAAGGCTTTGTATGGAAGATATGGGCAGAATATTCTCATGGCTTTGACTTTCGCAATTACCTAATGGTTTTCCTTGTTTACGGCAGTAATTTTAATTCATCATCTCCGCCGCTTTGTTATATTTTTCCTGCATCTCATCAACAATGGCCACGGCTTCCTCTACGGTATGATAACCTGCCGTCATGGCCATCTGATTATACTTCTCTACGATGTCAGGATTCTCCAGCACTTCCTTCATGACTGCATTGATCTTTGTCACGTCATCCTGGGACATTCCCTGAGGACCTACAAGTACGGAGATAGAAGGAATCTCGCAGCTCTCAAAACCGCACTCTTTCATCGTCGGAACATCGGGAAGAAGGAGGCTCTTGTTATTACCGGTAATGGCCAGTGCCTTTAAATCTCCTGATTCCACATACTGGCTTGCATTGTTGATGGGAAGAATCGCCATATCCACCATGCCTCCCACCAGGTTGGTGATGGTATCCGCCACGCCGCCGCAGTCCACAATGGTAAATTCCGTTCCTGTGGCATCCTGAAGAAGCAGCTGCATAAAGTGACGGTTGCCGTTGGACTGAACACCGGTAAGGTACTTTCCCGGATTGGCCTTTACCTCTTCCACAAACTCCTGGAAGGTGTCAAAGGGAACATCTTTGTTCACACAGATTGCATTGGATTCCACGCCCTCCACGGTGATGGTTCCCAACATCTGAAAATCATGATAGCTGTGATCATACTGGCCTGTTGCCATCATACCGCACTGACCGGTGTGGCCCAGATACAGATTCAGTCCGTCAGGTTTTGCGTTTCGGATGGTTTCCATGGCTACCGTGCCGCCTCCCGTACCGTCATTAACCACTACAAAGCTGCCTCCCGTAGCATCGCTCATCCCCTGGGCAAAAAGCCTGGCGATCATATCGGTGCCGCCTCCTGCTGATGCCGGAACATAGAGCTGCACCGTGCTGCCGGGCCAAGTGCTGGCAGAAGTATCTTCCCCTGTATTCTCTTCTGCCCCTTTGTTCCCGCCATCCTCTTTTGTTGTCTGGGCCGCAGTGGTTGAAGCTGTGTCCGGGTTAGGGCTGCATCCAGCCAACATTCCTAAGGATACTGCCATGGTGAGTGCTAACATCTGTTTTTTCATGTGTGTTCCCTCCACTTTATATTTTTTAATGCTTCCTAGTATTTACGGTATTTGTATACAACAGACTCCAGAAGCCCGTCTTTCTCCAATTTTTCAAAATCCATCTGAACTGGAAGTCCCGGAACCTGAGGCAGGTAGAATTTCCCTTCCTTAATCTCCGGACAGATACTAAAGTAAGGCACCAAAGGTTCCATAATAGGCTGGTGATATTCGATCATGGAATCTTCCATATATAGAGTGCCCATAATCACGTTCTGGAATGTAAAGCCGCCTGATGAGAGCCTTAAGCCTTTTTCCCTGGCCAGAGCATCCACCTTCATATTTTCCCCGATACTGTACATTCTGGCATTGCCTGGCTGCAGATGATCCACTCCGTGATCCGCGTAATCTTCAAAGGCATGGAAGCTTCTTACGGATTCTCCACAGGCTAAGGACATTTCAATTCCTGCTTCCTCAAGCTTCTCCCTCAGTCTGGCATAACCCCGCATATCATAGGCATGAATCGGCTCTTCAAACCAGGAGATATGAAGCTGGGCGGCTTCCCTGCAGAAATCAAAAGCAGTTTCCACATCCCATGCCTGGTTCGCGTCAACAGCAATGCCGAAATCATCTCCCAAGGCCGCCCGTGCCTTTTCCAGCCTTCTTATATCTTTCTTCCAATTATTGTCGGAACCGATCTTAAATTTTGTCTGTGTGTATCCTTCAGACTTAAAACGGCACAGATCTGCAATCAGTTCTTCATCGGATAAAAGCACGGAGCCTCCGCCTTTATACACATGGCTCCAGTCCCGTTCCGCTCCTAAAAAGCGATGCAGCGGCATGGCTTTTCGATTGGCCAGAAGATCCAGCAGAATGAAATCCAGGGCTCCCATCTCAGATACATGAGGACTTTGATAGCCGAAGTTACGAATCTGCCAATAAAAATAATCTCTCCATTCCTGAGCGGTCTTTGCCTCTTCCCTTAACAGAGCCGGCACAAAGTAACTCATCATCAGCGGCGTGCAGGGCCCCTGCCCCCATACGCCCTCCGAATCATAAAGCTTTATCCAGCTTCCAAACAGGCTGGCATACCGTATCTGTCCGGTTCCATCTTTAAACGGTACCGGAAGGGGAATGGGAGCGATCTTATAAAAAACCGCCTTATCAATCCCGATCTTGTCCCCATATGAAAAACAGGTATTCATGTTCATCTCCCCTTTTGTGTATTTTTAATGATTGTTCTTTCCTTCTGTTCTTTACTTTCAGTATAAATTAGTTTATACTGTTTGAAAAGTTTTTAATATTCACTGTTTCTGTATAGTAATATTCATAGTATATAGATTTATGGGGGGAGGGGATTTGTATGGACGAAAAACGTCTCAGCCATATCCTAATGATTGCAAAGGAACAAAATATCACTCATGCCGCAGAAAAGCTGTACATTACACGGTCTGCTCTTAATTACAGCCTTCTGAACCTGGAAAAGGAGCTGGGCTTCTCCCTGTTTAAGCGGCTTTCCAATAAATTGATTCCGACTTATGAGGGAGAGCTTTATCTAAAGAAAGCACAGCAGATTGTCAATCTTTACCATGAACTGGATCACATTATGGAGTCTTTTACAGATGAGGGCTACGGCCGGATCAATCTGGGGGTTACGGTAAACACCGGCCAGAAAAATCTTATGGAGATATTTCCCACTTTCCATAAACAATATCCTAACTACACCTTTCAGCTCATAGAAGGCAATGTAAAATACTTAGAGCAGCGGCTTCTCGACGGAACCATCGATCTGGCCTGGGCCGGTTTCTATTATGAACATTCCCTGGTGGAGCACATTATTACCCACCGGGTTCCTCCTCTCCGTCTTGCCATTGCAAGGGAACATCCCCTGGTAGCACAGTATCATCTGGATGAAAAGGATGGCGCTACCCTATCCCTTGATCTGTTGAAAGACCAGCCTTTTATCCTTATGAACAAGCATACCTTTGTCCGCGGTATCCTTGATTCTTACTTTGACTATGCAGGCTTTGAACCCAAAGTCATGATCGAGTGCAGCCGTATGGATATGGCCCACCATTTTGTATCTCAGGGAATCGCTCCCGGGTTCTTATTTCCTGAAAATAATGACTATGGCCAGCGCCTTCTCTTCTTCAAACTAAAGCCCGACCTGGAGACCCCCTACCAGACCATTTTTTTCCGAAAAGGGCAGATTTTTACAGAAGCAGAAACATATCTTATCGAACTGTACAAACAAAATCGCCATTACCACTACCAGTCGGTTATATAACCTGTTTGAGGACGCAAAAAAACCGGATATCACAATACAATTTTTGTATTAATGATATCCGGTTTCTTAATCATAACCAGGTCTTACCGAACCAGACAAGGTCTCTTGGGATCAAACTTCCATCCGGGAATCAGGTACTGCATTCCTACGGCATCATCCCTTCCGCCCAGGCAGTGATCCAGATAGAGCTGATGGGCCTTCATCACCTGCTCCCTGTCAACCTCAACGCCGAGTCCGGGCTTCCTTGGAACCTCCACACAGCCGTCTACGATCTGAAGGGGCTCCTTGGTCAGTCTCTCCAATCCCTCCTGCCAGATCCAGTGGGTATCCAGGGCATTGTATTCGCCGGGCACAGCAGCACCTACCTGGGTAAACATGGCCAGAGAGATGTCAAAATGGTTGTTGGAGTGACTTCCCCATGTATAGCCAAAGTCATGGCACATCTGGGCTACCC
>JAAWHU010000043.1 GCA_022796015.1 Hungatella sp.
CTGTTGGTCATTTTCGCAGCATTAACATACTTAGACAACAGAAACAACCGCAAGTAACGGAAAAGGCTATCCTCTACTGCGAATAGGGGATAGCCTTGTAATCCGTTGTTTTTCTAACGTATTATAAGTTTCCGATTGTACAACCGTCGGACACGCTAATATCCTTCGGTTTCTAAGATGATTATAAACCAACACTGCGAATTTTGCAAGAGGGTTTAAGGAATGGGGGTGCTTCGGCACTCCTGTTTTTTGCGTTTTTTATAACAAGGTAGGTCACGAATTTTCATTCGTTAAAGCGGCAGCCCCTCCGCCGCTGTTACTCATCCCAGTTATGATACACCGCCTGGACATCATCATCCTCATTGAGCAGATCCAGAATCCGGTTCATCTTTTTTATTGCATCCTCGTCGGTCAGCTCCGTCCATGTCTGAGGAATCATGGTAACCTCCGCCTCCATCATAGGGATGCCTTCCTTCTCCAAGGCTTCTCTCACAACGCTGAAATCATCGGGCTCCGTATAGACCTCGAAGCAGTCCTCCTCCTCGGCAAAATCCTCTGCTCCTGCGTCCAGTGCCATCATCATCAGCTCGTCGGGCTCCATGTCGCACTCTTCCTTGTCAATAATGATCTGGCCCTTTTTGTCAAACATGTAGGATACGCTTCCCGGCGTTCCCACGTTGCCGCCTCCCTTGGTAAAGGCGCTTCTCACATTGGCCGCCGTCCGGTTCTTGTTATCTGTCAGAGTATCCACGATGATGGCCACTCCGCCGGGGCCGTAGCCTTCATAGGTAAGAACCTCATAGTTCACGGAGTTTGCGTCTCCGGCCGCCTTTTTAATGCCTCTGTCAATGGTATCATTGGGCATGTTGTTGGCCTTTGCCTTGGCAATCACATCCCTAAGCTTGCTGTTATTGGCAGGATCTGGTCCTCCCTCCTTCACGGCCACGGCAATCTCACGGCCAATGACTGTGAACACCTTTCCCTTGGCCGCATCATTTCTCTCTTTTTTGTGCTTAATATTGGCAAATTTTGAATGTCCTGACATAAATTAATACTCCTTTTCTATTCTGCATTTCGTCCCTTTGCACATTCTGCGCATATCTAGGATATCTTAACACCATTTTCCCGGTCTGACAAGTATATTTTATACCGCCAGGTTCCGAAGCCATTTCTTCTGACGGTAACGCACATAGCCGATTATGGCCTTGTACACCTCCTCCAGCATAACCATGCCGTATACGATATGGATGGGCTGCTTAAGAATGAGCCCTCCGATAAAGGCCAGAGGAATCCCGATGAACCACACGCCGCTGGTGTCGATAAACAGGCACATAGCCGTATCGCCGCCGCTTCTGAGCACTCCCACCACATTGACATAGTTAAACATCTTAAAGGGCATAAACAGGGCGAAGACCAGGATGCATCTGCTGACGGACATAGCCACATCATTGCTGATGCCCGGCTGATACAGGGAGATAAAGTTCCATCTCATTCCCACACAGAACAGGGCCGTGGACACGGTAACAAGAAACTGGAGGATAAAGAAATTCCGGGCATAGACTTCGGCCCGCTTTAGCTTTCCTGCACCCATCTCGTTGCCTAAGATCACGGCAGTTGCAGCGCTTAATCCCTGGAACAGCACCACCACAATATCCTGTATGGTGGTGGCGATGGTAATGGCAGCCACCGCGTCATCCCCCATTCGCCCGTAAGCCATGGAGTAAACCGTAGTGCCCAGGCCCCAGATGAACTCGTTGATAATCACCGGCAGGGCCGTCACGAAAAATTTCAGGAGGAATTCTCTGGACCAGCCGAACAGCTCCTTTATATGGCAGGCAATCGGCGTCTTTCCTAAGTAGACCACACCCATAATAGAGACTACTTCCACCACCCTGGCGATCAGGGTAGCCAGGGCTGCTCCCACCACTCCCATGGCCGGCGCTCCGAACTTTCCGAAAATCAGTATGTAGTTAAAACAGATATTTACAAGGATGGTAATGCAGCTGATCACCACCGGCTCCTTCACCCGGTTCACGGCCCTGAGCATGGCCACATAGGTGTTGGTCAAAGCCGTGCATGGGTAAGAAAATGCCGCTACGGCCAGATATGCCGCTCCCATCTGGATGCTTGCCTGGCTGGTGGTAAAGATCCGCATCATCATCTCCGGCTTTAAGCAGGCCGGAATCATAAAAATAACGGCAGCCGTCACTGCCAGAGTCAGGGCCACTCCCAGGACCCGCCTGATGTTCTTGATATCCTTGCTGCCCCAGTACTGGGCAGCCAAGATTCCGGAACCGCTGTTTACTCCAAATACAAGAAGAGTAAACACGAAAAACACCTTATTGGCCAGGCCCACCGAGGCGATGGCCGTAGAACCCAGGCTTCCGATCATCAGATTGTCCACCAGATTCACCACAGTATTGAGCATGCCCTGCATGGCTACCGGCAGGGCAATCATCACTGTCTTTCTTAAAAATCCTGTATCCCGGAACATTTCCTTTGTGTCACGCAATAACTGTATCATTCTTCTGTCCGTTCTTCCTTCTCTGCTTTTTCGGCTTTCACCAAATGAATCATCTTATTCTCCACACTGAGTATCTTAAAAAGATATTCCCCATACTCCACTTCCAGCTTCTCTCCCTCCTTGGGTATCCGGTCCAGCTTGGAGATCAAAAATCCGTTGAGGGTGTCATAGGAATCCTGCTCCTCCTGGGTAAACTCAATGCCAAGGGCGTCTGCCGCCTCCTCAAGAGGAGTCAGGCCATCGAGGACAAAGCTGCCCTCCAGAGTCTGGATATGCTCCTCCTCTGCATCATATTCATCCAGGATATTCCCCACGATCTCCTCGAGAATGTCCTCCATAGTCACAATTCCCGCCGTCTGGCCGTACTCGTCCACCACGATCTCCATATGAATTTTCTGGGACTGCATCTCCCGGAACAAAGAGTCAATATTTCTTGTCTCCGGAATAAAATGGGCTTCCCTCAAGAGACCCGGAATCTGCCCTACAGGCTTGTCCCTCCATTCCTCATTCTCCCGAAAGATCACCGCGTCTTTCATATGTAAAAGGCCAATGATATCATCCACATCCTTCTCATACACCGGATACCGGGAATTCTTCCCCTCTTTCAGGATAAAATCAAGGACATCCTGCAAGGTCTCTGCCCCATCGATGGCCACTAGGTTCGTTCTATGGGTCATAATATCGCCTGCATCCTTGTCGCTCATCTCGAAAATGTTGGTGATCATCTCCGCCTCTTTGGCCTCCAGCACTCCCTGTTCATGGCCCTCATTGACCATGGACACAATATCCTCCTCTGTCACATTGTCGTCTTCTGCATTCATGTCGATTCCGAACATTTTAAGAACCACAAAGGATACCCAGGTTACAATCCAGGTAAAAGGCAGTAAAGGCACTTCCAATGCCGTGATAAAGGGTACAAGGGCATATGCCCATTTTTCCGGTTCCTTGACTGCATGCCACTTCGGGATCATAATACCGAAGCTTACAAGGCATACCAGAAGCACCACGCCAATACCAAAGGCGCCCAGAAGCTGAGGCCCAAAGCCCTTCATGTGCCCGGCCTGTGCAAGAACTGTCTCCAGCCCCCAGCTCCACTGCTTCAGGATAAATGCACCCGTAACCATACTGATTATGGTGGTGGTAACCTGCACCGAATTCACAAACCCGGAGGGTCTGTTGATAATCCTAAGAAGCTTTTTCGCCCTCCTGCTTCCCAGCTCCGCTTCCCGCTCCAGGCTGCTTTCATTCATATTTTTCACTGCCGCCCCGAATCCGTAAAACATCGCCTCCAAAACTACAAACACAAAAAACAATATGAAACTTAAAGGCCAATACCCATCGTCCATGAATCCGTTAAAACTCTCCTTCTTTCGTAATCGTCAATACTTAGAAATATATCAGATTCCATGTGTTTCGTCAATGGCAGACTATGTAGGCAGTTCCAGACTGACCATCAGGGCATAATCCACCTTCTGCTGCAGCTCCTCATCAATATGACAGATTTTCTCTTTCAGCCTCTGCTTGTCGATGGTCCGCAGCTGTTCCAGCAAAATCACGGAATCCTTAACCATATCGCATCTTCTTGTATCCAGCTCCACATGGGTAGGAAGCTTGGCTTTGTTCATCTTTGAAGTAATAGCCGCACAGATCACCGTAGGGCTGTGCTTATTGCCCACATCGTTCTGAATAATCAGAACCGGGCGTACTCCTCCCTGCTCAGAACCTACTACAGGCCTTAAATCTGCATAATAAATGTCACCTCGTCTGATAATCACACCTTCACACTCCGTCAATCAAGTTCTTACCTATAGTATTAACCTGTTTGCGGCGGCATATTCATGCTGCTTACGATTATTCTATTCCTTTTTATTTGCCCATGTGCCTGTTTCGTAGGGGTCATGAAAATAATCTTTTGTCCCCACAATCCTTTTGTCCCTTAAATACACTCTGGGAACCCGTTTGCCTATATCACACAGAATCTCATAGTGGAAGCCGCCTCCAAGCTCTGCCAGCTCCGAAACCGGGATCTCACGGCCCCCATCCTTTCCTATGAGAGTCACCTCATCATCCTCCGACACATCTTCGATGGTTGTCACATCCACCATCATCTGATCCATGCACACTCTTCCCAGAATAGGGGCATACTGTCCGCGGATCAGCACTCTTCCCTTTCCCGACAGGCTTCTGGGATAGCCGTCTCCGTACCCTATGGGAATCGTGGCTATGGTCATGGGCCTGTCGGCGACAAAGGTTCCTCCGTAGCTCACCTCTGCCCCCGGCTCAATAGTCTTTATATAGGTAATAAAGCTTTTCAGCTCCAGAGCCGGGCAAAGGATTACCTGATCCTTTTTTACCTGGTCGGAGGGATAGAGTCCGTAGATGGAGATACCCGCCCGCACCATATCGCAGTTGGCCTCCTTCATATCCACGATTCCGGCGCTGTTGGAAATATGCTTTATGGGAAAACGCACTCCCAGCTCTTCTGCCATGGCAATGAAGTCCAGATACTTTTTCAGCTGCTGTTTGGCAGAGGCCTTGTCTGTCTCGTCGGCCCTTGCAAAATGAGTAAACACGCCCTCCAGACAAATACCCGGCATCCGGCTTATGGCTGCCGCCAGCTTGGCTCCTTCCCGATCCGGCCTCATGCCGATCCGGCTCATGCCTGTATCAAGAGCCACATGGACAAAGGCCTTCCTTTCCATCTTCACCGCCATATCCGACAAAGCGGCAGCTTTCCTCTCCTGGAACACAACAGACCGGATGCCGTGACGAATCAGGTCTTCATTGCGGCTCTCATGGGTTACTCCCAGGATTAAAACCGGTTTTTCAATTCCATGATTCTTCAGATTTATGGCTTCCTCAATGGTTGCCACTGCATATCCCTTTACATAGGGCTCTATAACCTTTGCCACAGGCACTGCCCCGTGGCCATATCCATCGGTTTTGACCACTCCCATTATGGAAGTCCCCTCTTTCAGATTAGCGGCCATGGCCTTCATATTAGCCTCCACCGCATCCAGATCCACTGTGGCGTATACCCTTGTATATGGTCTCATTAAGCTTCCCTCTCCCTTTAATGATTTTCGTTCCTTCACGGCATAAGCCTTCCCACTTCCTCCGCCAGCTCTCGGGCCAGCATCCCGCCGGAGCCGTGGCTCTCCCGATACTGGTCTCCGGCCAGCCCATGGAGAAGCACGCCCATGGATGCTCCCTGGAAAGGCTCCATCCCCTGGGCCAGAAGCCCTGCCACGATTCCCGCAAGAACATCCCCGGAACCGGCCTTTGCCATACAGCTGTTGCCGCTTGTATTCACATAACACTGTCCATCCCGGTCCGCCGTCACTGTGGCCGCATCCTTCAAGACACAGACAATACCATGGCGGCGGCTGTAATCCGCAGCCGTCCCTGCCACATCTCTTTGTATCTCGGCAACGGTCTTTCCCGTGAGTCTTGCCATCTCCCCCAAGTGAGGAGTAATGACAATATTCTCTGTATAGTACTGCCTTAAACCTGGGTTGGCGGCAATGGTATTAAGGCCATCCGCATCCACCACAATAGGCACATAGGCGCTTGTCAGAACCCCTTTTACCAGATTCTTCACATAGGGCTCCTGTCCCAGCCCCGGCCCCAGCACAATCACATCCGCCCAGCCGCACTCCTTCTCCATCCGTCTCTCCCACAGCCGTGAGCACTCTTCCTCCCCGGCTCCGGCAAGCTCCTCCAGGTTATAAGTGGTAAGGATGGCCTCGGGAAGAAGCTGCTGTAAAATCGTCCGGTTCTCCTCTGCCGTCAGGATTTTCACCAGGCCTGCTCCGGCCCGGTAAGCTCCCAGAGCCGCCAGATATGCGGCCCCGCTCATGCCTCTGCATCCTGCCGCCAAAAGAACCTTTCCGAAGGTTCCTTTATTACTGTAGGGCGGCCTTGGAGGAATCCCTGCCAAATCCTCTTTCCCGTAGGTCCAGGCACAGGGATGAGCCTTTTTCAGGCTGACAGAAGGAAACCCGATATCCTCCGTCACCACCCTGCCGCAGTACTCCCTGCCAGGATACAGGACGCTGCCTAGTTTCTCCCAGCCGAAGGTCACCGTCACATCAGCTTTTAAAGCGGTTCCCATAATCTGTCCTGTGGTGCTGTGGATCCCCGATGGCATATCCACGGCCACCACCCTGGCGCCGGACATGCTCCTCATGGCTTCCAGCACCTCCCTGTATTCCCCCTCCACATTTCTTGTAAGGCCCACGCCAAAGACCCCGTCGATAATCAAATCACATGGGCTGAAAGCCGCCAAATCCGCGCCGGCCTGACCCAGGCCCTCTGGCTTTTCCAGTATAAAACTTTGCCATTCCACCACTGGCAGGTTCAGATTGCCGGCAATGGTCTTCTGGATGTGGAACTCCCTTGTTCCCCTGTCCAGATTCCCCACCACAATGATCGTGACACAATACCCTTTTAATGCCAGCATTCTGGCAGCGGCAATCCCATCGGCCCCGTTGTTGCCTGTGCCGCATACAGCCCAGATCCCATCCGTCTTTTTGACCAGAGCCTCCGCTTCCCTGGCCACTGCCATGGCTGCCCGTTCCATAAGCACCATGGAAGGAATCCCTATGGTCTCAATAGTATACCGGTCAATCTCCTTCATCTGCTCCCCTGTAACCAGATATCTCATACTATTTCACTCCCCTCCCGGCAGTCCTCTGCCACTGCAAAAGCTACGGCATAGTCCTTTGTATTGGTGATAGAAACATGAAACTTTATGATTCCAAGTTCCTTTGCCAGCTTCTTCGCACCGCCGTAGACCCTGACATAAGGCTTTCCTCTTTCATCCCTCAGGACCTCAATATCCTGGGGGCCAAAGCCATAAAATCCAGTTCCCAAGGACTTGGCCACCGCCTCCTTGACAGCAAAACTGCCAGCAAGCTTAGAGATCCTTCCCTCCGCCTGCCGGCATTCCTCTGCCGTATAGATACGTGATACAAAAGCCTGCTTTTCACAGGCTTTTTTCACACGTACCATCTCAATCATATCGATTCCCGTTCCGATTATCATGACAGCTGCTTTCTTTCCGGCCTTCCCTTTTTAGAGGCCTGCTCTTCCTTCTGATCCTGCATCCTGCATACCCGGTAGGAAAGACGCATCAGGCTTTCTGACAGATGAACATTCTCCACCACCACGTCCTCCGGCACCACCAGATCCGTATGTGCAAAATTCCAGATAGCTTTGATTCCCGCTGCCACCAGCCGCTCCGCGATCTCAGGCGCTTTGGTCTTAGGGATGGTCAAAGCCGCTATCTGTACTTGGTTATCCACAATAAATTTTTCAAGCTCCTCCACACCCAGGATCTCCACCCCTCTCACTACACGTCCGATGAGCCTGGGATTTACGTCAAACATTCCCTTGATCATAAACCCTCGACGTTCAAAATTAGCATAATTGGCAATAGCCTGCCCAAGGTTGCCTGCCCCGATAATAACCAGATTGTGCTGCCGGTCAACCCCCATAATTTTGGCAATCTCCGTGTATAGATACTTAACATTGTATCCGTATCCCTGCTGACCGAACCCTCCGAAATTATTCAAATCCTGTCTAATCTGTGAAGCCGTCACATTCATCCGCTGGCTTAAGTCGTTAGAAGAAATACGTTCTACACCCTCCTCCATCAATTCTCCCAGATGTCTGTAATATCTTGGCAGTCTGGCAATCACTGCTTTTGAGATTGGCTTATGTTCCACGCCTGTATTCCTCTTTTCTATCTATATTAAGAAATATTATACCCAGTCCTAAAATTAAAGTCAAACTATTTCCCAATAAAGAACAATCCTTCTTACACCCCGCTCTTTTTGCAGATATCCTTCAGGCAGCATCTGTCGCAATAAGGCTTCGTCCTGGCTGTACAAACATCCCTTCCATGGTATACCAGCCTGTGGCAGAAATCGCTGCCTTCTTCAGGCGGCACCAGCTTCCACAAAGCCATCTCCACCTTCTTCGGGTCTTTTATTCCATCCACCAGCCCCATGCGGTTGACCAGACGGATGCAGTGAGTGTCAGTCACAATGGCCGGCTTGCCGAACACATCTCCCATAATCAGGTTGGCACTCTTTCTCCCCACTCCTGGGAGCTTTAACAGGGCATCAAAATCCTGGGGGACCTTTCCCCCGTACTCATCTCTGAGAATCTTCATACAGGCGCTGATATCCCGGGCTTTGCTGTGTCCCAATCCGCAGGGCTTCACAATTTTCTCAATCTCCTCCACATCCGCCCCTGCCAGAGAGTCCACATCCGGATATTTTTTATACAAGTCCTCCACCACCACATTGACACGGGCGTCGGTACACTGAGCTGCCAGCCTTACACTGACTAACAGCTTCCATGCCTGATCATAATCCAGGGTACAGCCTGCCTCCGGATACTCCTTCTTTAACCGCTTAATAATCTCCAGGGTCAGTTCCTTCTTTGTCATTCCAAGCTCCTCTGTTGTATTGTAAGGTTCAGTTTATCACTCTCTCCAGCACCTTAAACAAATTCTCTGTGTCAATGGGCTTTGCAATGTGACCGTTCATTCCGCACCGCAGAGCCTCCTGCTTATCCTCCTCAAAGGCATTGGCCGTCATAGCCAGAATCGGTATGGACGCCAGTTTTTTGTTCTCCAGATTCCGGATCTCCTTCACCGCCTCATAGCCGTTCATCACCGGCATCTGCACATCCATAAGAACCAGCTGATAATATCCCGGCTCAGACCCTTTCAACATATCCAAGGCCACCTGTCCGTTCTCCGCAACATCCGTTGTAAATCCTGCGTCGCTTAAGATTGCCACTGCAATTTCCTGATTCAGCTCATTGTCCTCGGCCAAAAGGATACGCCCTGTGTACATCCCGGTTCTCTCCTGCTGAAGCTTTTGATCTTCCTCCTCTTCTTCCACCGTTACAATAGAACAGAGACAGCTTCTCAGTTCAGACAAGAACAGAGGCTTGCTGCAAAACGCCGTTACACCTGCCTCCTTTGCCTCCTCCTCGATATCGGACCAATCATATGCAGTCAGAACAATAACCGGCACCTCGTCCCCCATCTCCTTCCGGATTCTCCGGGTAACCTCAATTCCGTTCATATCGGGAAGAAGCCAATCGATCACATAGACGCTGTACTCGTCTCCCCGCATAGCAGCCTGGCGGGTACGCAGTACTGCCTCTTTTCCTGACAAGGTCCACTCCGCCCGCATCCCGATCTGCTGAAGCATGTAAGATACACTGTCGCAGGTGTTGAAATCGTCGTCCACCACCAAAGCTCTGCAGTTCTTCAATTCCGGTATATCCTTGGGCTCCCGTTTATCCGCATTAAGCCGGAAGGTAAAGGATACAATAAATTCCGTTCCCACGCCTTCCTCGCTCTTTACATCAATGGAGCCGTTCATCATATCCACAATATTTTTTGTAATGGCCATTCCCAGGCCGGTTCCCTGAATTCTGCTTATGGTACTGTTCTTCTCCCTCTCAAAAGGCTCGAAAATATGAGATAGAAACTCCTCACTCATACCGATTCCCGTGTCTCTGATGCTGAATTCATAGCTGGCATACCCTGCAGGCGCTCCTGCCTTTTCCGTGATCCTCATGCTGATCATGCCCCCTGCCCTTGTATATTTGACAGAGTTGCTTAACAGGTTTAAAAGTACCTGATTGAGGCGCAGCTTATCGCAGTAAATATCTTCATCCATCACGTCCACCGTGTCGATATACAATTCCAGCTGCTTTGCATGAATGTCCGCCTGGACAATATTTCTCAGTCCGTGAAGAATATCCGGCAGACGGCAGGGCTTCTCGTCCAGATGCATCTTGCCGCTTTCGATGCGGCTCATATCCAGAATATCATTGATCAGACTTAAAAGATGATTGCCCGACGTCATGATCTTGCCAAGATACTCCTCCACCTGCTCCTTCTTGTCAATATGAGTAATGGCCAGGGCCGTAAATCCCACGATAGCATTCATGGGAGTACGGATATCATGGGACATGTTGGATAGGAATACGCTTTTGGCTTTGTTGGCCCGGTTGGCCTGCATAAGGGCATCCTCCAGAATGCTCTTCTTCTCCATCTCCTTGCGGATCTCCTCATCCACACTGCGGAGCCCCAAAACTATGCCGTTGCTCTCATCCCAGGTTCCCGCACGCACCACCTTCATCTGAAAATACTTCATCTCACCGTTCTCCTCAAGAGTACGGTAATTCACATAGTGAAGCCTTTTTCCGGCCAGCTCCCTCCTTAATGTCTCCAGCTCCACTGCCTGACGGAGCATCTCCTTGTCTTCTTCATAGACAAATTTTTCTATGTAAAGGTCCATGCTGTCCTTTAAGCAGATGGTTCCATCGAAAATAGAACCGAATCTTTTATGCCCTTCGTTCCGAAGAGCGATTCCCCCTCCAGTGTTGAGATCAAAAAAGCAGGCAAGGTTGTAGTCCATGGTCAGCGCGTGAACCAGCTCCATCTGATGCTGCTCGTTCTTCTTTTCCTGAAGCTTTCTGGCAGTAACGTCTAAGAGAAAACGCTGATAGTAAAGCTCTCCGTTTTCTCTCATAAGCTTTACATTGCCCATGACGTGGAGGAGATCTCCGCTCTTATGGCGAACCCGGTACTCTACACTGATGCTGTCCCCCTCTTTTTTCAGATCCCGGATCTGTTCCTTGAGCATCTCCTTGTCCTCGTCTAAAACAGACTGTGCAACCATATTAAAGCCATCGGCCAGAAGCTCTTCCTTGGAATTATACCCCAGAATCTGCAGTGCAGCCCTGTTGACACTGAGAATGCGGCTTCCATCCAGAGTATGGCACATGATTCCGCAGTCCATAGTGGTAAACATGGTCTCCAGGGTATGGCTTTTCTTTATGAGCTCCTCCTCATATGCCCGCTCCTGAGTCACATCTATGGCAACTCCCACAGTTCCCATAACGCTTCCGTCAAGATCATATAAAGGAGATTTATAGGTGGTAAGGAGCCGGATTCCTCCGCCGGTCTTCACAATCTCCTCGGATACGCAGGTCTCCTGCTTGGTCATAACGATACGTTCCGATTCGATACAAGCCGGATCGTCCTCCTCCACATCCCAGATAAAGGCATGGCCCCGCCCCTGAACCTGCTCCTTTGTCTTATTCACGGTTTTGCAGAAACTGTCATTTACTTTTTCGTGGATTCCGTTTTTGTCTTTATACCAGACCAGATTAGGAACATGATCAATGGCGGTCTCCAGATACTGGCTGGTCTGCCAAAAATCCTTACTCAGCTTCCAGGTTTGCTGCCATCTTAAAAAATGAAACCGTATCTCTTCATCCGTCATAGGCATCGTCCACAGATCCGTAAGTTCCGGCAAAAAGTCTGTCAGCGCCGTTAGCTGCTCCCGGCCTGCAAGCACAATCAACTCTGCATTCTCTTTCTTTCCGGACAACAGCGTCTGCAGTATCTCCCTTCCCTCCATGCCCTGCAGATCAGCCAGAATCACATCTGCCTCGGCAGCCAACTCCCCCTCGGGCTCGCCGCAGAAAAACTCATGTGTGAAATTTGCAAGCGGAGACATCTTTCTTATAAGATCAAACGCTCCTGACTGACAGCCTGTCAAATAGAAACGGGTATGACAATGGTACATCCCTTTTTCCTCCTCATGCTTTACAAATGCAAGTAATTTCCTCTTGGTAATATTTTAGCAAGGGGAGGGGGCTATGTCAAATGGTTTGGAGATAATTTTAACAAAACAGTTGACATTACAGACAAATCATCTTATAATGAATCTATATGAAATTCAATTATGGGTGTTACGCATGGCAAAACCTGATTGAAATTTATCTCTTTTGTTGAGATAAGTTTGTAATCAGGTTTTTTTGTTGCCGACAAAACACCCCGTTATGGGCGGAGCGGGTAAATAATATGATTATTGAAAAGGTTCTGAATAACAGTACGGTTATGGTGGTAGATAACCGCCAAAATGAACATGTTGTATTTGGAAAAGGAATCGCATTCGGAAAGGTAAAGGGGGATGAAATCGATGAGTCACGAATAACAAAAAAATTTACTGCCCACGACCTGAAAGGCGAGCAGCTTTTTTCGCTGATTCAGGAACTTCCGGAAACATGCCTTGAAGTGTCACAGGAAATTATCGAATATGCGGAATCCATATTGAAGAAAGAGTTAAGTGATTTTCTTTATTTAACTCTGACCGACCATATTGCTTTTGTCCTTCAGCGGTATCAGGATGGAATTATGCCTTCCAATCCTCTCAAGTGGGAAATTAAACGATACTATCCAAAAGAGTATGAGATCGGAAAAAAGGCGGCGGAACTCATCAGCGAGGAGTTCTCCATAGAATTAAATGATGATGAAGCAGCATCCCTGGCTCTCCATATTGTAAACGGGGAACTGGATTTCAAGATCAATGACAGCGTGGGGATGATTGAACTGATTGATGAGATTATTCAGATCATCCAATACCACACCGTAGTATACCTGGATATGTCGGATTTTGAATGCCAGAGGCTTATGACTCATCTGAAATTCTTTGTCCAGAGACTGATAAGCGGCCAAAAGCCAGGCACAGACCACCCACTCTTTGACATTATTACCCAAAGCTATCCCAAAGCCTATGAGATCGCAGAGAAAATCCGGGAATATGTCTCTTTAAAAACCAATTATGAGATTTCAAAAGACGAACTGACTTATCTGACCATTCATATCCAGCGGCTGCTGGACCATAACAAACAGCAGAATACCCCATAGAAGAAACTAAAATAGAACAAAACGGAGGAACAAATGGAACAGTACACAAAACTCGCCAAATTTATCGTCGCCAACGTGGGCGGAAAGAAGAACATTAAGGGAATCATGCACTGTATGACCCGCCTGCGCATGATTCTGAAGGATGAAAGCAAGGCGGACAGAAAAGCCTTGGAAGACTGCCCGGATATCTTAAGCGTTGTCAAGGGAAACGGCCAGTTCCAAATCGTTATCGGCACTGCCGTCAAATCTGTATATGAGGCGGTGCTGGAAGCATACCCGGAGCTTGACGAGGAACAACGCAGAGAAGACTCAAGGCCGGCAGGAGGCCTGGAAGGCTTCACAGACCTGCTGTCCAAAATATTCACACCTGTCCTGCCGGTATTAGGAGCAACAGGAATGATCAAGGGAATCCTGGTACTTCTGACAACCATAGGACTCCTGTCGAAAACGTCAGGTGTCTATCAGCTCTTGTTTGTTGTGGGTGATTCGTTTATCTACTATCTGCCGATTTACTTAGGTTACACGGCGGCCAAGTATTTTAAGAGCAACACCTTTGTGGGCATGACCATCGGCGCTTGCCTGATACATCCCAACATTCTGAAAATCATGTCCGGAGACGTACTTTTTACACTGTTTGAGGGAACCATGATTCAGTCCAGCGTGTATACCACATTCCTTGGAATTCCGGTTCTGTTAATGAACTATACCTCCAGCGCTATCCCTGTAATCCTGGCGGTTTTTTTTGCCGGAAAAGCTGAGAAGGCCGCCAAGAGGATTCTGCCGGGACTTTTGCACACCTTCCTGGTTCCGCTCACTGTCCTGACCGTAACGGTTCCGCTTACCTTCATGGTCATCGGTCCCGTGGCAACATGGGTAGGAAATATTTTGGGACAAATAACCCTGGCAATCTATAACATCAGTCCGGTAATTGCGGGCGCTGTCATCGGGGCCATCTGGGAATTCTGTATTATGTTCGGCATGCACAGAAGTTTTACTCCCATCACCCTGAATAATATTTCCATATACGGTTATGACCAGGTATTTGCAGCCCGCTTTGCCTTCCCCGTCATTGTAAGCGGCGTACTTCTGGCTTTAACTTTAAGGAACAAGAGCAGCAAAGATAAAGCCGTGGTATTTCCCGCATTTATTTCTGCATTTTTTGGTATTACGGAGCCGGGCCTTTACGGCGTTATTCTGGCCAATATAAAACTAATGATTATCACTGCGGTCTCCACGGGAGCAACCGGCGCTTTGTTCGGAATTTTCGGCGCCCGTTTCTATGTGCTGGGCGGCGGAGGAATCTTTGTATTCCCCTCATTTTTGAATCCGGAAGGAATAGATGCCAGATCATACGGCGCAGTGACCGCTTTGCTTGCAGGATTTGCCCTGGCTTTTATTCTCACCTTCCTTTTTGGAACCAAAACAGGAAAAGAGGGAGCGCAAAAAGAGGCGAAGGACAAGGAACAGGAAATTCCCTTCTCCGCCAAAAACCACCAAATACTGGGATCACCTGCCAAAGGAACGGCTATTCCGTTACAGGACGTGAAGGATGAGGTATTTGCAAAGGAGATCGTGGGAAAAGGGGGAGCTGTTATTCCGGCGGAAGGCAGCATATATGCCCCGGCTTCAGGAACGGTTACCATGGTGTTCCCGGGAAGCCATGCCATCGGAATCACCAGCGATACCGGGATAGAATTGATCGTCCACATAGGCATAGACACGGTAAAATTAGAGGGAAAAGGATTTGAAAGCCATGTCAAAAACGGGGATAAGGTAGAAAAAGGACAGCTTCTGGTGAAATTTGACCAGGAAGAAATCCGCAGACAGTACGATATAACTACCATGGTTATTGTAACAAATACCAATCAATTTTTAGATATCGTTCCCGTTAAAACAGGAGAAGTCGAGGTAGGGGAGGATCTTCTTGCAGTCATCTCCTAATCCTGATATTCTCCATAAACAGAAGTCTTTACATACAAAGCCGGCACGGATGCAGCCATGACAATCTGCATCCGTGCTGTCTGTGTCTTCTGATTTTAAGGCTGATTCACAATTCCCGCAAAAAGAGGAAAACCGCTGTCACTGGTAATGACGAACATAAAAGGGCGGTCCAGCACAAAATCCATGGTCTCATCGGGAGGCATGGCGGCGCCTGCTGCTGACATAACCGTATAGGCCGTTGCCACACAGCCCTCCTCGTCCACAGCAACCCGGGCGGCATGACTGGCCTGAGACACAAAGATTCCGTCTATACCTTCCACCAAAGGCGTAAAGTCAGACTTACTGCTGTCAAACACATCTGACACTCCCAGCTTTTCAAGCCCCTGTTTCAGGCTGATATTAGACACCACATCGAATTTTGGCATAGCCAGGTTTACAGTCAGGTATTTCCGGTCAATCCATTCCTCCTCCGACAAAAACAGTTCCATGACCTCGTCTTCCAAAAGCAGTTCTTTCGGCGTCACTCCCTGGTCAGGCAGAATGAGCCACATCCCTCCGCTTTCCTGGAGACTTTTTTTGACAGCGCCGAATTTGGCGCCCCAATAATAAGCATTCGTACCGCTCTGGTGCATGAAATCGCAAGTATTATCTCCCTGGGGCCCATGGAAAATCCCCTCTTTTGTGTTGGACTTTGAGAATTCCTCCGTCCATTTGGCACGGAAATAGGTGGTGGAAGCAAGGGCCATAAGGGTCTCGTCAGTCATATGGATTCCTGATGCCTGCTCCTTTAAAAGTCCTCCTGTCTGTTCATTTAACCAGGATTGAAGTCTTTCGTCCAGTTCCTTGGAACCCATCTGCCCCCAGTAGGTTGAGGCATAATAATTCTCTGCCAGAGAATTCAAGGTTTCTCTCTTAAATTCTATGTCCTGATCCAGCCACAGGGAATTGGCCAGAAGGCTGGTCACCGCCCCATCCTGGCTGTAATTGGAACGCCATAGGGTTCCTGCCTGGGTGCGCAGACTTTCTAAAGAATCAACGCCTAAAAGCTCCAGCACCTGCTGCCTGCTGTCCCCATCGGTCGTTTCTGCCAGCATGCTCAGGGCCATATATACATTGACTGGGGAATAGATCCGGTTTCCTTCTTCTTCTCCGGGTATCTCCTCGGTCAGAAACTGGCGTATGGACGAAGCAAAAAAGGGCTCCAGTTCCTGAACAAAACCTTCGGGCAGATCCCATCGGCTCCTCTTCTGCTCCCACCACACATCAAATACCTTGGAAAATCCCTCGCTGTCAAACTCTCCGGTCTTTTTGTCTGTATATTCCTCCTCATTGGGGTAGGAGACCATCTCCGGATACACTGCCTCCACCATGCCTGTATGAATCTGATACACATTCTCTTCCCCCTTTGTCTCTGTCCTGCCGGGGCTGTCTGATGCAGCTTTACACCCGGTCATAACACTCATTGCAAGAACAAGCATCATGCCGGAGCTTAAGATTTTTTTCATGCAGATACCTCCTCTCTTCTGATTACCGCCATCATACCATACCTGCATTCATAATTCCCTTAAGTTCCCATTACACTTATCTTAATCTTTACCATGAAGCTGCGATTTTCCTCTGTACTTTTTGCTCTTCTCCCCTTATAATAGATAAAGAATTTAAACATTAAAGGGGGGACCGCTTGTGAGTAAGCTGGTTTGGAATGAACAGCTTAACATTGGCGTGGAGGTGGTAGATCAGGCTCACGCCAATCTGTTTCGGATGGTAGGCAAGCTGACAGAGCTTTCCAAAAATAAGGCAAAGTATCAAAACGCCTGTAAAGAAGGACTGCGATATCTGGAAGATTACACCATGAGACATTTTTCTGAGGAGGAGGCCTACATGCGCTCCATCCGGTATAAAGGATATGCAAGGCACAAGGAGATACATGATATCTTTCGTGATCAGACCTTAGTCTCCCTCAAAAAAACCCTGGAATCTACCGGTTACTCACAGGCAGCCACCGCCCGTTTTCTCGGTGTCCTGTTAGGATGGCTTACTGGCCATATTATGACGGAAGACCAGAATATTATGGGTAAGACATCCGTCGGAAGGATCTACGACCATTCCTCGGAAACAGAGGTTGCCGCCCAGGCAGTCTGTCATGCCATGGAGGATGTATTCCACATTCGTGCAAAACTTGCCGATGCTGCCTACGATGGCCGGAACATGGGTATGGGATTTTTCTGCCGCCTGTGCTATAACACGGACGACGGCGGGAAAGTACAGATTCTTCTGGGGGTGGAGGAACAGCTTCTTCGCCGGGGAGCCGGCCTTTTATTGGGATTTCACGCCATGCAGGATATCTCTATGGTACATCAGGTATCCCTTCAGATTTTTGAACAGTTTCTTCAATATATGGGTAAACTATTCAAATCCGATTCCTCCTATACTCTCTACAAAGAGGAACTGCTGACCTGCGATGAATTCCGCTCTGATTTTATGACCAGATACCCCTGCAGCATGCTCTTTGAGACACGGCTGGGACATTTTGTATTCTGTTACCGTCAATGGGAGTCCAGAAAAAAGAAATCATCTTCCCAGCTTTCGTAAAAAGTAAGAGGGAGAAGCCCGTTCTTTAGGCTTCTCCCTCTTTTCGTCTTTATAGATCAATATATCCCACGCCATCCTCAATCCGGATTTGCGTATGGTATCTGTCGCTTAACTGCTGTAAGTAGGCAAGAACCTTCTCATCCCCTGTCATTCTGGGTACGCCCTTTTGAGGTCTGGGATCGTGAAGTCCAAGGCTTATGGGATAAAGCTGCACCTGGGTAACCTTTCCATCCTCCATGGTCCATGCTGCCATAACGGAGCGCCAGATATTCTCCAGAACTCCGTACCCTGCAGTTCCGTTCTTGCTGCGGTTGTCCATGTAGCTGCCCACCTTGGTATCCAGCGGCATCTTCCTGTTGATATAAGCGTCATAGGGCTGAAGTCCCACGGTCTCCGTCTCAAAAAGGAAATTGCCCAGGCTATAGAAGATGACGCCGCCCTTGTAAACCTCAATTCCTCTCAGCTCATGGGGGCCGTGGCCGATCACCACATGGGCTCCCGCGTCAATACAGGCCTTGGAGAAGGTTTCCAGGAACATAGAGGGAACTGTGGTGTCCTCCCCATCACACTCGTGGCCATGGAAGCTTACAAAGACCACATCCGCCTGTCTGCGGGCTTCCTTGATCTCATCCGTAATCCGCTTCATGTCCTCGCTGTTGGGCACGCTCTCCGTCCAGTTGGACTCATCCAAAACAAAGGTCCCTGCCGGTCCGAAGGGAAGCGTCCCCGGGTCAAAGGGATTGCTGTAGCCGTTCTTAATGGAGAATTCCTTTCCCGCATTGACCTTGGTCACACGCACCAGCTCCTCCACCATCTGGTAATGAGCCTGGTCTACATGATACCTGGTCTGAAAACGAAGGGGGTTTAAGCCGGGACGTCCCACCATCTCGTGGGACTGTCCTCCCGCCCTGGCTGCCTCGTGAAAGGAGGAGGATACGCTGATGAGGGCCACCCTCGCCTTTCTCGTCTCCAGATAGCAGGCTCTGGAAGCCTCCCCCAGATTCCTTCCTGTCCCGGAGAAGACCATGTCTCTCTCCCGCAGATGACGGATGGTAGCCACCACACCCTCCTGTCCATAATCTCCTGAGTGATTGTTGGCTGTATTGTACAGATTGAAGCCGAATCTCTGAACATCGTCCAGGGCTTCGGGATCCATCATAGCCCAGGTACCGCCGCTGACTGCCGCCGGATATCCTTCCTGATTGTGAAATGTCATCTCCAGATTGCTGAACTTTACATCATGTTCCATGATGCAGTCCCGAATCTGCTCAAATCCTTCATATCCCTCTTTAGGAATCCTTCTGGTAATAAACATATCGCCTGTGGCAATGACTTTTAACGCCCTATTTTCCATAATACTGTTCTCTATCCTCCTTAACCCCATTAGCTCTCCAGCTCTTTTTGATACTGCTCCATCTCAGAATCCGATGCATATACAAAATGTCCCGGCCTGATCTCCCTGAAACTTGGCTTTTCTTTCTCATAGTTATGAATCGACGGGTCATAGTACAGTCTCTGCTTATCCCTCTCGCTGACAGGATCAGGCTGCGGTATGGCTGAGAGCAGGGACTTTGTATAGGGATGAATCGGATGGGCATAAAGCTCATCTGCGTCAGCCAGCTCCACCATATTGCCGAAATACATAACGCCGATTCGGTCGGAAAAATATTTGACCACTGCCAGGTTATGGGCAATAAACAGTATGGTCAGATCCATCTCCTTTTTAATATCCATGAGGAGATTGATTACCTGCGCCTGGATGGACACATCCAGGGCTGACACCGGCTCATCGGCAATAATAAAGGACGGTTTTACCACCAGGGCTCTTGCAATACCGATCCTCTGTCTTTGTCCTCCGGAAAACTCATGGGGATATCTGGTTCCGTGTTCAGGCAGAAGGCCTACTTTGTTGAGAATCCCCGCCACTTCCTCCCGAAGCTTGGCCCGGTCCTTAAGGCCTCTTGTCTTTAATCCCTCGGAGATAATCTCCTCCACAGTCATTCTGGGGTTCAGGGAGGAGATGGGATCCTGGAAGATCATGGCCAAGTTGCTGGTGATATAGTCCCTGTCCGCCTTTTTTAGCTTTCCTGAGATATTCTTTCCATTAAAAAGGATCTCGCCGGAAGTGGGGTCATAAAGGCGGATCACCGTTCTTCCCAGAGTGGTCTTTCCGCATCCGCTCTCTCCCACCAGTCCGAAGTTCTCTCCCTTATAGATGTCAAAGGTCACATGGTTTAAAGCCTTGACCGTCTGCTTTCTGCCGGAGGAAAAATCCATGCACAAGTCTTTGATCTCCAGAATTTTTTCTTTTGCCTGTTCCACTTATTTTCCCTCCTTTCTTTCCATACGCTGGATCCTGTGCTTTAAGGTCTGGGGCATCTCCACCTTGGGAGCGTTGGGATGGAGAAGCCAGGTAGCCGCGTAGTGGGTATCGCTGAGCTTGAAAAACGGCGGCTCCTCCTCAAAGTCCACGGCCATGGCATACTGGTTGCGCTCCGCAAAGGCATCCCCCTTTGGCGGGAAGATCATATTGGGCGGAGTTCCCGGAATGGAGAACAGCCTCTCCTTTGTCTCTAAATCCGGCATGGAGGAGAGCAGGGCCCAGGTATAGGGATGAGCCGGGGAGTAAAAGATCTCCTCTGCCGTTCCCACCTCCACGATCTTTCCTGCATACATGACACAGATACGGTCGGCCATGTTGGCCACCACGCCCAGATCATGGGTGATAAAGATAACGGACAAGTTCTGCCGCCTCTTAATCTCCTTGATCTCCTCCAGAATCTTAGCCTGGATGGTTACGTCCAGAGCGGTGGTAGGTTCATCGCAGATCATGATTTTGGCGTTGCTTGCAAGGGCGATGGCGATTACGATACGCTGGCGCATACCTCCGGAAAACTGGAAGGGATACTGTTCAAACCGCACCTCGGGGTTGGTGATGCCCACCATCTCCATAAGCTCTAAGGCCCGTTTTTTGGCCTCCGGCTTGGTCATATGTTCCCTAAGAACCAGGGCCTCCGTAATCTGTTTGCCAATCTTCATAATGGGATTTAGGGCTGAGAGAGGATCCTGAAAGATCAGAGAGATCTCTTTGCCTCTCAGCTTATAAAAGTCTTTCTCGTGATACTTGGTAAGGTCGTCGCCTTGGTAGAGGATCTCACCTTCCTCGATAATGGAGTTCCTGGGCAGAATCCCCAGGATTGCCTTGGTGGTCACGGACTTGCCTGAACCGGACTCTCCCACAATGGCCAGGGTCTCGCCCTCATACAGCTTAAAATCAATACCTCTCACAGCCTGCACCTTGCCGTTATAGGTACGGAAGGAGACTCTCAAATTATTTACTTCCAATATAGGTTCCTTCATCTTCTTCCCTCCTATTCTGCTCCTCTGAGTGTGGGGTCAAATGCGTCTCTAAGGCCATTTCCAAACAGATTGAAGGAAATCATCAGAAGCGAAATGACAATGGCCGGGAACACTACCTGGCTGGGATAATGAAGAAGCACCTTCTGTCCCTGGGAAAGCATAACTCCGATGGAGGGTTCCGGCGCCTGAAGCCCCAGACCGATGTAGGCCAGGAATGACTCGGCAAAAATCGCGCTTGGTATGGCAATCATGGAACTGGTAATAATGGGGCCGATGGAGTTGGGCAGAATATGACGGAAGATCAGGGCCATATCCCGCACTCCTAAGGTCCTTGCAGCCAGCACATATTCGCGGCCCTTAAAGCGGTAGAACTGAGAGCGCACCATGCGGGCCGTGTTCACCCAGTCCTTGATCACAAGGGACATGATAATGGAAAACATGCCGGTGCCTGCCACCATAATAAACAGGGTCACAATCACGATTCGTGGAAATGCGTTGATGATCTCCGTAATACGCATCATCACCATGTCCACTTTTCCTCCGTAGTAACCTGATATGGAGCCATACACGACGCCGATGACCACGTTGCAGCACACGGACACAATGGCGATAATCAGAGAGATCCTGGCTCCCCGCCACATCCTGGTCCAGATATCCCTGCCCAAGTAATCGCTGCCGAACCAGAAGCACTCGTCGTCCTCCATACCCATGTATTTATAGTAATCAACCTCCACATCCACAATACGCTCCCCGCTTACCAGGCGTGGATTGCGGATCGCCAGCACCGATCCTTCCGGATACTTGCTTGGGTCGTTTAAGTTGTCGTATTTTCTGTTTTCAAGGGTAAAGCCTCCGTCAAAGATACCGATATCCATCTTGGCGATAAAGGGCACCTTCGGGGGCATATTGATACGGTCCGTATGCTGCTCGTCAAACCGGAATTCGTTCATTCCCGGGCCGAACACTGCAAAGAAAGCAATGATCATAATGATCACGGCCGCAACTACGGAAGCCTTATTTTTTACAAATCGAAGCCACACATCCATGAAGAAGCCTATAGGCTTTGTCTTAAACTCCACATCATGAATTTCCTCATCCTTCTGAACCAGGCGGAACAGATCTTTTGATATGGCATCGTACTTTTCTTTGTCATTCTCATAAAATACCATTACTTTTTCCCTCCCATCCTGACTCTCGGATCAACAATTCCATAGGAAATATCCACGATCAATACGGTTATTAAGGAAATCATGGAATAGAACATGAGGATTGCCACAGTCAGCATATGGTCGCTGGCATTGATGGAGTCTACCATGAGACCTCCCATGCCCGGCACGGAGAAAATACTCTCCACAACCAGAGAACCTCCCAGCACATTGGCAAACATAGGGATAATAATGTTCATGAGGGGCACCATGGAATTGCGCAGTCCATGGCGTATGGTGCTCTGGGCGTAGGTTAAGCCCTTTGTCTTGGCAAGAAGCATAAATTCCGAGTTCATGGTCTCCGCCAGCTCGGCCCTCAAGTACCTTGCCACACGGGCAACCGGGTCAAAGGACAAGGCTAAGATCGGCATGAACATAGACTGCCAACGCAGAAAACCCTTGGCAGATACATTATAGATAATGGGGAATGCCCCGCTTTTAAAGCCTAAGAAATACTGAAGTCCCGCTGCAAATACGAAAGAGGGAATGGAGATAAAAAGTACCACCATCAAGGATACCAGGTGGTCCACAATACTGTTCTTCTTAATAGCCGCCAGAATCCCGGCCGCCATTCCCACTGGCAGGGCGGCAAACAGGGATATCAGATTAATCTGCAGAGTAATCGGAATCCTGTCCCGCAAAATGTCAAAAACCGGCACGTTGGGACGCATCTTTGCCGATGTACCCCAGTCCCAGTGAAGGAAAATATTTTCCAGAAAATATCCATACTGCTTGATGATGGGTTCATCAAAATGGTATTTTGCGTTCAATGCATCAATCACCGTCTGGGATAAATCTCCGCCCATCTCATATACGCTTCCCGGCATCAGGCGCACTACCATAAATGCGATGGATACGATAATGAACAGAGTGAGAAACATTGCCACGATTCTGTTTAGTATATATCGAAACATCCACTTCCCTCTTTTCGTTGATTTTCCTAATAAGGTAAAAGGCTGCAAGAAGAATCTCTGCAGTCTTTTACCTGAATTTCAATGATTATTCTACAATCTTAGCATAATCCCAGCCCCACTCAACGCGGTTTGCCCAATTCTTCATGGTCAGCTCCAGTCTGTCAGACTTAAGATATTTGTTGAGAGACTCGGTAACCGGAAGAATGATGGCCGGCTCAATAAGCATCTGCTCCATCTGTGCAACTTCTTTTAATCTCACGCCGTCTTCAAAACGGTCCTCGCCGAAGTTGGCTGCCTCAAATACTTCGTCAAACTCCTCGCTTAAGAAGGGTTCGTTCTTTGCGGAATAGTAGGTCGTCCAATACTTAAATGCGTTCCAGGGCATCAGGTCCGTGCTTACCCAGCCGCCCCAGCTGATCTCATAGCAATCCGGCTTGGTAGCCCAGCTTCTCATCAAGTCGCTTCTCTGAGAAGAAGGCATAGCCTGAAGCTTCAGCTCAAACTTGTCGGAACCCAGAACATTCTGCCAACTCTGCTGTAAGAACTCGCTCATAACAGTCTGAGGAGCCGCATCGTTGTAGATCATGGTAATGCTTACTTTGTCAATATTCTCTTCTGCCAGAGCCTCTTCAAAGAGCTGCTTTGCCTTCTCCGGGTCATAGCCGAAATTCTCGTGGGTATTGGCCTTGCCCTCCTCGGTGTCACGGAATCTGACGCCGTTGGCCAGGTCAATGATATGAGTAGTTGGTACAATATAATCCGCCGGATCTTCCTTGATCATCTTGGAGATGGTCTCCCTGTCCGTAGCATAGAACAGAGCCTGTCTAAACTTCTCGTTAGCCAGGATGGGCTGATTGGGATTAATGGTATTGAAGGTCATATGTCTTACAGAGTTAGCCGGAGAGAACAGAACCCTAGGATCCTCCTCGTACTGTAAGAAGGTCTCTGCATTCAGGGCCACATAGTCGATCTCACCATTGTCAAAGAGCTGCATCTGGGTACTCTTGTCCTCTACCACCTTGATATTGATGCCTGCCAGCCAGATCTTATCCTTGAACACATAATTTGGGTTCTTCACAAAATTGATCTCTGCATCGTTGGTCCAGGAATCTACCAGGAAGGGGCCTGAAGAAATCCAGTAATCCTTGCTTGTTCCGTAGAGGGTCTCGGTGCGGTCTGCGTTCATACCCTTCTCATAGTACTCTTCGTTGACAATACAGTTAGCCGGATGAGCCAGGTGAGTCATGATTTCTCTGGCATCATGGTTGGAAACCGTATGGATCTCCACGGTGTTGTCGTCAATGAGCTTTAAGCCTACCTCTTCCCAGCTGCACTTGCCTTCAAAATAGTTCATGGCATTCTCAATCTCGATTACGTCCTTTGCAAAGTTGCTGGCTCTCAAGTTGGCAAGCTTGGGATCCAGGATCATGCGCCAGGTGTAATACACATCATTGGCGTCTAAATCGTCGCCGTTTTCCCAAACCACGCCGTCACGGATCTTGATCTGCCATACCTTTCCCTCTTCGTCTGTCTGAATGGGATCTTCCTCTGCCAGCTCGCCGCTTAATTCGCAGAAGGTGTAATCCTCATTGGGGAAATAGGTATACAGGATCATGGAACTCCTCTTAATCTGAGTGGAAGAATAAGAGTTAATATAGGTCAATGGATTGAGGGAACCGATCTTATTGACACTGGCCTCCCTTAAAACACCGTAACCTTCATCGCTTGGAACAGCCCCGTTGGGATCTGCGGCTTCCGCCTGTGTCTCGCCTGCAGCCGTCGTCTCGCCTGCTGCTGCCGTTGTGGCCTCTGTAGTGGGAGCCTCTGTAAATTCAATGCTCTCCTCCGGTTTCGATGAAGAGCCGGAGCACCCGTTTAAGGCGCCTGCCATCATCGCCGCTGATAAAAGTATCAGCATAGTCTGTCTGGTTTTTTTCATTGCATTTCCTCCTTTTTATATCCCTAATACCGCAGCAGCGCACAGAAACAACACTGCCGCAATAAAAGTTTCCCTATAATTCTTCTCATACTGTCTGCTCTCTACAAATGTCCCGTAATTCCGGGAGGCATTCTCCAGAAAGTCCTGATTCTTCCAAATCTGCTTAAATTTCTGAAACCCGTAAATAATCAGATCGTAAAACCGCAGATACCTGGCCATGCGGAACAATGCCGCAATCAGGAATACGATTCCTGACAAAGCACAGGAATCCGAGATACCTACAAGGCTCCACTGCCGCCGGCACACGAAGATCACTGCCGCCAAAGCCCCCGCATACAGAATGCTTCTCATGGTTTAACCTTGGGAATCAGCCGGCTTCCGTAAGCCACAGCGTAGATCCCTTTCTCTTCGCTCTCAATAAGCCTTACAAACAGGTCTGAGTATTTGCCCCGGATAATAGCTGACTTGGAGCTTACAGGAATCAGCACTTTCTCCTTGTCCTCCTCCTTTACCACCACGGCGCCATCCTCTCTTTTGTAGATCTCTGCCTTGGTTCCTTCTCCCGACACATAGGTACCGGTAACCTCTTTTATGGTCTTCTCGTCCCATGACGCTTCCTGCCAGAGATCCCTCTTCTCAACAGGGTTCTTCCCGTTGTAAGCCCGAAGCAGGGCATTGGAAATCAGGCTTACCGGAACGCCTGAGGTATTGCACAGCACGATCACAGCTGCATCGGCCTCATAGGAGAAGGCGATATTGGAAGACACACCCGGAAGGCTTCCCCCATGTTCTACCACCTTCAGATCATCAAGCTGCTTGGTGGAAAGACCGTATCCGTAATATCCGAAAGCGCCGTAGGGCTGCCTTGGCTTGCACATCTCCCCGATGCCGTACTGGCTTAAAATCCTGGTTCCATTCAGCCCCCGGCCCTGGTTTAAATACATGGACAAATATTTTTTCAGATCGTTTAAGGTGGATTTCATGGCCCCGCCGCCGTTAAGGACAAAGGCGTTGTCATGGTAATCCCTGGAACCCTTCATGACCCCATCCACCTTCTTGTACAGAGTCGCCGCATTGCTATCCTCTGCCGGCCGCACAAAATCACAGAAACTCCGTTCCATGCCCAGAGGCTTTAAAATGTGGTTCAGCAGATAGTCCGCATAGGAAGCCTCGCCTCCATACCTGCGGATAATATCCGACAGAAGGCCAAATCCATCGTTGCAGTAGCTTAAATACTGCCCCGGCTCCCCGTTTAAGCCCTGCTCCATAGTCTGTTCATCCAGACGTCCTGCCACCAGCCGCACACCCTCCTGGGCTATGGCATCATTGTAAGCAAAATCTCCGACCTCCGACTCCTTAAGTCCCAAGCTTTCCGCCACATTCCCTACAAGAATTCTGGGAAGGGGAAAGAAACCGCCGCAGTGGCTCATGAGATGGCGAATGGTCACTTTCTTTTGATTCTTATTGGTAAACTCCGGAATATACTTGCTCACGGCATCGTCAAGCTCCAAAAGTCCCTTCTCTTCCATCTGCATAATGGCCAGGGCAGTAAAAGACTTTGTCACAGAAGCCAAGCCGAAGATGGTCTCTCCGTTTACTTCCAATCCGGATTCTTGATCCCGTACTCCCCAAAATTTCTCATACCGGGTAACTCCGGCCCCATCGATAACCGCTGCCGCAATTCCGCAGGCATCATAATCCTTCATAATGGATTCCACCAGATTCTCTGCCAGCTGCTGATTCAATCCGTTCATACGATCCATAAACTGTCACCCCCTGATATGACAAAAGCCTCTATATTATGTATGGAATATCACAATCCCTCGAGATACCGCCTTGTATCTCCTGACTTTCCATAACAAAAATAGAAGCCTTTATAATGTTTTTCTTATCAATTATACAAATATGCCTGTTCCTGTGTCCAATACAAGATTCGCATGTAGTATATTCTCACAAAGAATAAGGGGTTTCCCCTTTCTCCAATGCGCCCATATACTCTATAACATACTCTGCAAATTTGCAGGCAGCGGCCGTCATCTCCCCCAGCCTTCGATAAAGGAGGAATATGGTTCTGAAAAATCCCGGCTCCACAATCTCCACCAGTTGAACGTCCCGCCGCTCTCCCCAAGAATATTCCGGCCATAGGGTAATCCCTGCTCCATTGCTTACAAGCTGCCATACCAGCTGAGTGGAATCACATTCCATGGAAATATTGGGAACAAAATGATATTCCCGAAACTGTTCATCCGCCAGTTTCCGAAGCATGGTTCCCCTGGGCAGCATAATAAACTGCTCTTTCCGAATCTCCCCCAAAGACACTTGCTTTCTTCCGCTGAGCCATGAATCCTCCGACACTCCCAGAAAAACCTTCTCTTTCAACAGTTCTTTTCCGTAGGTATAGGTCAGGCCCGGGTCTGCACTGCAGATACAGATATCCCAGTCCGTCTTCTCTCTCTGGTCTGTGACCACGAACATAACATCCGGCTCTTCTTCCTTAAAATGTTTAATGATGTCTGCCAGCAGAGGGACTGCCGATACCGCATTGAGCTTGATAATCTCCGCTTCCCTTCCTAAGTGGTGGAGTTCATCCGGAAGTTCCTCCAGACGCCACATAACCGGAGAGATCCGCTCCCGCAGAACCCGTCCGGCATAAGTCAAGGCAATCCTCTTTCCGTTTCTCTCAAACAGCTCTGTCTGCAGTTCCTTCTCCAAAGCCCTTATGGCTTTGCTTACCGATGGCTGGGCCACCCGCAGTTCCTGGGCCGCTTTTGATATATTTTCGTATTTGGATGCGTACAAAAAATATTTTAACTGGTATAGTTCCATGATCCCCTCTCCCATACACATCAAGCAGTTTTCTTCCAGTCATGGGATATCTCAATGCAGAATCTCACTCAAAATATCCATGAGTTTGGGAACATCAATAGGTTTTGCAATATGTCCGTTCATTCCCGCGTCAAAGGCCGCCTTTTTATCCTCGTCAAAAGCATTGGCAGTCATTGCAATAATGGGAATGTCCGCAAGCTCTTTCGTCTCCAGAGCCCGGATCCTCTTTGTGGCCTCATATCCATCCATAATAGGCATCTGGATATCCATGAGAATCAGATCGTACTGGCCGGGCCCGGCTTCTTTCAGCATCTTTACGGCGACAGCCCCATCATCCGCCACATCCAGGACAAATCCGGCCTCCTTAAGAATCTCCACAGCGATCTCCTGATTCAGTTCATTGTCCTCCACCAGAAGAATCTTTCTGCCTTCAAAGGAGGAGGGGCCTTCTTCGTTTTCTTCTCCCATGGCTGAGACGGTAAATGGAGACTCCAGAATCTCCCTCAGTTCAGACAGGAAGATGGGCTTGGAACAGAACGCCGTAACGCCTGCTCTTTTAGCCTCCTCCTCAATATCGGACCAGTCATAGGCAGTGAGAATGATAATAGGCTTCTCTTCCCCGATGATCTGCCGTACTCTTCTTACCACCTCAATCCCGTTCATATCCGGCATCAGCCAATCTATGATATAGACGGCAAATTCATCATTCTGTTCCACTGCGAGTTTCGTCCTCAGCACTGCCTCTTTGCCGGATGTAGTCCAGTCGGGGCGCATACCGATGGTGGAGAGCATCTTGGTGACGCTGGAGCAAGTATTAAAATCATCATCAACTACAAGAGCCCTTAATCCTTTCAGCTCGGGAATCACATCCTGTCTTACAGGACCGCAGCAGGTTCTAAGCTGCAAGGATACGGTGAAAATACTTCCCTTGCCCTCCTCGCTGGCCACAGAGATAGTTCCGTCCATCATGTCCACAATATTCTTGGTAATGGCCATGCCCAGGCCTGTCCCCTGAATTCCGCTGACCGTGCTTGTCTGCTCCCGCTCAAAGGGCTCAAAAACATGTTCCTGGAATTCCTTGCTCATACCGATTCCCGTGTCTTTTACCTGAAAATCATAGGAGGCCCATCCAGCCGCCGCACTTCCTTTCTGTATGACGCGGACGCTGACGATACCGCCGGGCTTCGTAAATTTCATGGCATTGCTTAGCAGATTAAGAAGTACCTGATTCAGCCTCAGTTTGTCACATAAAACGTTTTCATTGACCACATCGGCAGTATCAATATAGAACTCCAGCTGCCGTGCCGTAACGTCCGACTGAACAATGGTCTTTAAATCGTGCATGATCTCCGGGAGGGATGTCTCCTTTTCCTCGATCCTTACCTTTCCGCTCTCTATGCGGCTCATATCCAGAACATCGTTGATCAGACTGAGAAGGTGATTGCTGGAGGTGGTGATCTTCCCCAGGTAATCCTGAACCTGCTCCTTGTTGTCAATATGGGCTGCCGCAAGAGAGGTGAATCCAATAATGGCATTCATAGGCGTCCTGATATCATGAGACATATTGTTGAGGAATGTGGTCTTGGCCTTGTTGGCATGCTGGGCTGCTGCCAGGGCATCCTCCAAGTCTCCCTTCTGCTTCTCCAGCTGCTGTTCCATCCTCTTTTCACCGTCAATATCAAGGAAAAGCCCTACAAAGGTAATGGGGGAGCCATCCTCCCGCCTGGACAGTCTTCCTGCCATCCGAAACCAGCGCCAGCCCGCATGTCTGGTGAGAAGGCGGTATTCCTCATCATAGGTTTTCTCACCGGTATAATCGTTCACCGTATCCCAGTAAGACGTTATTACCCGCCCCTTGTCCTCCTCATGGAGCAGATCTGACCAGGATTCCAGCCTGTTGGGGAAATCTTCTTCCCCCTCATATCCCAGCATCCGGCAAAACACCTCTGACCATGTGCAGGAAGTCATCTCCCCCTGTTCATTAAACTCCATACTCCAGCGGCCGGAGCCCATGGCCCCGTGGATATTCTCCATAGCCGCCTGTTCCCTCTCGATCTGGCCATAGGCAGCCCGGATCCGGTTACCGTCCTCCTTTTCCTGCTGCAGAAGAGCTCTCGCACTTTTCCTGGACTGATGAATCAATACCAGGAATACTGCCAGCATGGAAATAACCGTAATAATGATCTGGATAATACTGTGGCGCATCATCTCGAAACTAATGGAGCTGATCTGGCTGCTGATAACACTATCCCGAATTAAGATGGTCAGCATCCAGTTTGTCCCTTCCACAGGGATATAACAGAGTTCTTCCGGAACGCCTTGATAATCAAAGGAAATCTGGCCGCTCTTTCCGGCTGCAAAGTCTCTTTCCAGCTGTTCATTGCTGGAGCCCTCCCTCATCTGTGCATCCTTCACGGCCGCAAAAAGATTCATCCCCGCCGAAAGATATCCGAAATCGTCATTGGTCAGACTCTCGCCATCATAATAGTAGAGATTGCAGAACGTCTCGTTATCATTGGCCTGCAACGTCAGAGAATCCAGCATCTCATCAATATTAAGCTGGATAAAACACACCTTTATCCGAATTCCCTGAAAGACGATTCCTTCAACGGGAGCGGCAAGGATCACCTGCTTTCTTGTTCCGTCAAGATCCTGAGTTCTGATAACAGGCTCCTTTAAATCCTCTGTAAAAAACGTATCGGTGTCAAGTCCCGGAACTATGCTGTTCTCAGTATAGACAAGGCCGTTCTCATCTACCAGGGCAAACCTATCCACACCGCAGAGCCGTTTGACCCCGCCAAGAAATCTGCACAGCGACTCCTGGGATTCTAAGTCCGAATCCTCTATCATGTTCATGGCATTCTTTATATAGGTAAAATGCCTCTCAAGCTCATCGGAAATAACCTGGGCTCTCCGCCCGGCCAGCTCCTGCAGATAGAATTCACTGACTCTGCTCACCGCCCTTCTCGTTCCCGCTCTCGCCCGGCCCGACACCCAGAAGGTAGTGAGAAGAAGAACCACTGCGATTATTACCCCGCCCCAGAGAGCAAAAGCAATGGTTTCTTTCTCCTGCCTGTTATTCATTGTATTATGTTGTAATCTTTCCATCTCATATTCCCGCCATCTTTAATCATTCTTATATCAGTATACCTGGATGGCGGAAATATTTCAATCATTATTGCGTGGAATTTCATTGCATAGTGTGGTACATGTTGCTGTTCACACCGTGACGAATCACTCTGCTGATTAATCATAAGCCCATACAGTTAAGGAGCCAAAGCATATGCCCCATTGCCGCAGACAATTTGAAATGGGCAAAGACAGCCTTCATTCGTTCTTCTTTTTTGGTCACACTGGTAAAACTACCCGTTTTAAGGTTATCCGAGGCTTTTCGTTCTTTACATTTATTTTCACCTCAATCTACATTACTTATCCTAATGGAATATTCTGGTCTGTTTTTATTTTTTTGACCTCGTCAACAGAAAGGCCAACAAATTCCGCAATCTTTTCAAGCGTTATTGTCCCATCTTCCAACATTTTCTTTGCAACATTTATCATTCCTTCTTTCAATGTCTGATTCCTCATATCTTCCATAGCTCGGCACATAATCTCGATTCCCTCCTTGCTCTCTTT
>JAAWHU010000044.1 GCA_022796015.1 Hungatella sp.
TAATCCTCGGACTCCAGTTCCAGGCCCAGACGGTCATTGAGATCATTGATCTTCATGGCAGCAGCTACCGAGTATTCTCCGGGAGCCGACTCCACCAGGCTCTTCTCCTCATCCTGATCATATTCATCCCGGATCTCTCCCACGATCTCCTCCAGCATATCTTCTAAAGTAATCAGGCCGGCTGTGGCGCCGTACTCATCCAGGACAATCACAATATTGTTGATGGTCTTCTGCATCTCCACCATAAGTTCCGCCGTCTTCTTATACTCATAAGTATACATGGGAACGCGCATATAGTCCCGAATACAGAATTCCTTGTCATTGTCTATTAAAAGCAGATCCTTGATATTCATGACTCCGATTACATTGTCTGTAGTCTCCTCATATACCGGGATCCGCGTGTACTTTTCTCTTCGGAAAATCTCAATCAATTCGTCATAATCAGCCTGCACATCCACAAATGTCATGTCAATTCGGGGAACCATAATATCTTTTGCCAGGGAATCCCCAAAATCAAACACATTATTGATCATCTTCTTCTCTTCTGTCTCTATAACACCCTCCTCGTGGCTTACCTCCACGATGGTACGCAGTTCGTCCTCTGTGATCATCTCCTGCTTTTTGTTAGGATCCACCTTCATCAGCAGCAGAACTCCGAGGGAAAGCTTGTTGACCACTGCAATCACAGGAGTCAGGACCCACATCAGGGCATAGATCGTCTTTGCACTTCTCAAAGCAATCGTCTCGGCGGATATGGTGGACAGCGTCTTGGGCGTAATCTCTCCGAAGACAAGAATCAGCAGAGTCAGAACGCCTGTTGCCGCTCCTACTGCCTTGTTGCCGAAGATCTTTATGGTCAGAGTAGTCAAAAGGGAGGAAGCAGACAAATTGACAAGATTATTGCCGATCAGAATTGCACTGAGCATCTTACCCTGCTGCTCAATAACCTTTGTTAAGATTACTGCCCTCTCTTCCCCCGCCTCTGCCAGGGTTCGGATCCGTATCTTGTTCACAGTGGTAAGCGCTGTCTCAGAAGATGAGAAAAATGCGGATAATGCCAGTAAAACACCTAAAATAAGTAACTGTATGACGTCACTTGAATCCAAAAAAATCACTCCTCATATACATATTTTAGGTGATATTGTACATGATATTCTCATGTTTGTCAATGTTCTCTCTTGGCTTCTATCAGCTCTGCAACAAGTAAAATCCCTGTTCCCAGGAAAATAAAGATATCTCCCAGGTTAAATACCACCTTTTTAAGGCCTTTTACGTTTACGCTGAAATAGTCCACCACATATCCGCGCTTCAGCCGGTCATAGAGATTGCTCAATCCCCCACCAAGTATCAGGGAAATGCCGACCTTATGCCCCCCTTGTCCTTTTCTCGGGAAGAGCCACAAAAAGACACCGGCGACGGCACTGACCACCATAAGAGGCACCATCCTCACCAGCTCCGGCTTATCTCTCAGCACGCCCATGGGAAACCCGTTGTTATGATTCCTGTGAAGAATAATAAATCCTCTGCTTTTGTCCAGCTTTCTGGGAAATTCCTGAGGCTCTGCCTCCTCCACGGCAGACTTGATGCCCAGATCCACCAGCAATACGGTCATAACCAGTAATATCATCAACATAATCTAACCTCCGTTGTTTTTTTTATTTTACTATGATTATCTTTTTCCGTCCAGTGGGTTCTTATTCTTTCGGAAAACTTTTTTGCATAGTCAAAGCAGTACGCATATACTATAGCAAAACACATTAAGGGGTTCCTCCATGAGTACCTGCACTGTCAATGTAGCCAGCCAGGACTATGCTGATTTTATCTACCGCCATAGTTCTGCTTCTTTAGAAGAATTAACCAGTCTTTTAGGGACGGACTGTGTCAGCTATGTCAACGAATCCTATGCCGTCTACTATGTGCCTCTCAATGAGGCCCTCCCTCTAAGCATTCCCAACCATTCCTATGAATCGATTCCTACCCTTTTCGGACTTATGGATACCACCAGCATGGAGGCATCGGGAATTCTCTCTACGTTCCGCCAGCCCGCCCTTGGCTCCCAGGGTAAAGGAGTCCTTATGGGACTTATCGATACGGGTATTGATTATCAGAATCCTCTTTTCCGCAATTCCGATGGGAGTACCCGGATTCTGGGATTATGGGATCAGACGGCAGACAACGGAGGCTTCCGGCTTGTCGGCAACCGGCTCTTTTCCTTCCCCTTTTTCTACGGAAAAGAATACACTGAGGAGGACCTCAACAATGCGCTGGCCCTTGAAGATCCTCTGACCCTGGTTCCCTCCACGGATACCAACGGCCACGGGACCTTCCTTGCCGGCATTGCAGCCGGCGCTTCCTCCTCGTCCCTTGATTTTACCGGTGCGGCGCCTCAGTGCAGCCTGGGAGTGGTAAAGCTGAAACCTGCCAAGCAATACCTTCGCGATTACTATACTATCCCCGAGGAGGCTGAGGCCTACCAGAGCAATGATATTATGCTGGCCATCACCTACCTTACCCTGCTGGCACGACGTCACAGAATGCCCTTGGTTATCTGTCTCGGCCTTGGCACCAACCAGGGAGGACACAACGGAGCATCCCCGGTCAGCGAGGTTCTCAACGGCCTCCGCTCCTACTTAGGGGTTACTGCCGTCTGTCCTGCCGGCAACGAGGCCGGGCTGCGCCATCATTACAGAGGGCAGATCAGCGGCCCCATAGGAGGCGCCTCCGACTATGACGAAGTGGAGCTGCGGGTGGCAGACGAGGAAAAGGGCTTTGTCATTGAGCTTTGGGCCAACACGCCGGAGATCTACACCATAGGCTTTGTGTCTCCCACAGGAGAAGCGATCCAAAGGATTCCTCTGACTCTCAATAATGAAAATACCGTCCGCTTTTCTCTGGAGCCTACGGTCATTATTGTATCCTACGCCACGGCCTTAGGCTCTCAAAGCAGTTATTTGGCTTTCATCCGCTTTGTAAATCCCATTCCCGGTATCTGGAAAATCCGGGTATACCCTACCATAACTTTTTCCGGCACTTACCATATGTGGCTTCCCATCGATGGCTTTGTGTCGCCGGATACCTATTTTCTCCAGTCTGATCCTTACACCACCATCGTTGCCCCCGGCAACACGGATTACCCTATTACAGTCAGCACCTACAACCACTTTGATGGAAGCCTGTTCATCCACTCCAGCCGGGGATACACAAGAGACGGAAGAGTCAAGCCCGACTTAGCGGCTCCCGGGGTGGATGTCTACGGGCCGGGAATCTCCTCCATTCCCGGCGAATACCCTATGGTGCGCATGACCGGCTCCTCTGTGGCCGCGGCCCATGTGGCCGGCGCGGTGGCCAACATCTATTCCCGACAATATCCTGCCGAGTCCTACCCTGTCATGGGAGGTGACCTTGTTAAAGCAACTCTCACCAGAGGGGCAAAAAGAAATCCAAACTACACATATCCCAATGAAGAATGGGGATATGGTACCTTGGATCTCTATCATTCCTTTCTTTCTCTTCGTGAGTGATCTGCCAAACCGACTGTCAGCCCCGCATCTCAATCCGTGGTCCGCCCTTCTTCTCCAAATAATCTCTGGTAATGACCACGGTTCCGATGCCTGGGTCCTTGGGTACCTCAAACATAATATCCAGCATAAACTCCTCCATAATCGCCCGCAGGGCCCTGGCTCCTGTCTCCCGTTTCAGGGCCTCCTCGGCTATCCAGCTCAGGGCCTCCTCCTCAAAGACAAGCCTTACCTCGTCTAAGGCCAGCAGCTTTATATACTGTTTCACAATCGCATTCTTCGGTTTGGACAGCACCTCCACCAGCATGGATTCCGTCAGCCTTCCAAAAGTCACCACAACGGGAAGACGTCCTAAAAATTCAGGAATCATGCCAAAGGTGCGCAGATCCTTGCCTGTCACATAGCTTAGGAGATTGGGATCACTGTCGTAACGGTCCTTTAACTCTGCCTGAAATCCTATGGACGAGGTTTTGTTAAGCCTTTCTTTTATAATGTCCTCCAAATCAGGAAAAGCGCCGCCGCAGATAAACAGAATATTGTCCGTGTTCACCGTAGCCATGGGAGTTAAAGCATTCTTCTGATTGGAACCTACAGGCACCTCCACCACACTGCCCTCCAAAAGCTTCAATAGTTCCTGCTGCACGGACTCGCCGCTTACATCCCTGGTGTTGGTATTCTTCTTTTTGGCAATCTTGTCAATCTCATCAATGAAAATAATTCCCCGCTCTGCCTTCTCCACATCATTATCCGCGGCAGCTAACAGCTTGGATACCACGCTCTCAATGTCGTCGCCAATATATCCTGCCTCTGTAAGGGCAGTGGCATCTGCAATGGCCAGCGGTACGTCCAGAAGGCGGGCCAGGGTCTTTACCAGATAGGTCTTTCCGCTTCCTGTAGGACCGATCATAAGGATATTGGATTTCTCGATCCTTACCTCCTCATCCTCAGGTTCCGCCTTGTGCAGCACCCTTTTATAATGATTGTAGGCTGCCACAGAGATCACCTTCTTGGCCCGTTCCTGGCCAACCACATACTGGTCTAAGCTGGCCTTAATCTTGTGGGGAGCTGGAATATCCTTTAAATCAAACTGGGGCCCACTGCTTTCGGCTGCTTTTTTCTTAATCTTCTTTTTCTGGGGAATCTCAGTATCAGGAATCTTCATATTGCCAAAATCACTTAGATTCAGATTCATATACGGCATATTCTGAAGCTGAGAAAAATCCATTCCGCCCTTGGTAACCGCGTCAAAGGCCTTCTGCATACAATCATGGCAAAGACACATATTGCCCGGCATCTGGATCATAGCCCCCGCCTTGCTCTCAGACCTGCGGCAGATGTAGCATATCTTTTCGTATTCATCCTCTGTGTGTTGGTTCTTATTTGAATCTTTTTCTTCCAAAATGGGTTCTCCTATTCTTTTTATGGTATGCCCCTTGATGCAAAAGGGAAATGTTCCTATTAATTATAATAAAAATCAGGCCCCGGCACAAGACCGGAACCTGATTTTACGACTTATAAAAGCTTACTGGTTACTGTTTTTTCTGAGGAGCCGTCTCACCTAAGGTTGCTCTGCCTCCCAGGGTAATCTCAATCGTCCTCTCCTCATAAACTCCATCCTTTAGAGACTGGACCGTCATGGTCACGGTTTCCCCCTCTTTGTAGTACTTTAACAGTTCCTGAAGAGCCGCCATGCTTCTGACTGTCTGATCATCAAACTTGGTAATAATATCCTTCTCCCGAAGGTCTGTCTTGGATGCCGCGCCGCCTTCAAGAATGCCTGACACGAAAATTCCGGAAGGCATTCCCAGCTGCCTTGCCATGGTATCCTCCACCGTAAGGCCCTGAATTCCCAGATATCCTTCTTTTCCTTCCTCCACCATGTTGTTTCTGGTCCTCTTGGTCATCAGAGAATTGATAATATCCTCTGCCTTAGATATGGGAATTGCATAACCGATTCCTTCCACATCGGTAGAGGAATATTTGGCTGCATTAATGCCGATCACCTCTCCCTTCATATTGAGAAGAGCGCCTCCGCTGTTGCCGGGATTGATGGCCGCGTCTGTCTGAAGCAGAGTCCTTGTGGCAGAACCTTCTGTAACCACTTCCCGCTCAAGGGCACTGACCCAGCCCACAGTTACAGACTGGCCGTAGCCAAGGGCATTGCCGATGGCAATTACGCCCTGCCCTACCTCCAGGGCATCGGAATCTCCCAAGGTAGCCACTTTGATCTGACTCAAGGTATCTGCCGGAATATCCTTTAAAGGAATGGCTATAACTGCCAGATCCGAATCCGCATCCGTTCCCTTGATGGCGGCATTGACAGAGGTAGAGTCAATGAACACCACAGACAGGCTGTTGGAACCTTCCACTACGTGGTTGTTGGTTACTACCAAAAGCTCCTCATCATTCTGGCCTACAATAATGCCGGAGCCGCTTCCCGGAACCTCATAGGCTCCGCCAAAGAAGAAGTTTCCTTCATAAAGAACCGTATTGTTCACTGCCACAATAGAAGGCATGGCATTCTTCACAATGGCAGACACATCCAATGCCACAGCATTGTTAATAGAAGAACTGCCTGCGCCGGAAGGAGCTGCCTGAGAAGGCTCTGTCGCTGCTAAAACTTCTGACTGACTTACCTGAGGATAGGTCTCCTCCTTCATGGAATCAGCCACTATGTTCACTCCCACCATAGTGCCGCCGGATACCACACCGAAGAGCAAGGCCGCCGCCGTAATTCCTGCCACACGTCTGGCCATAGCCCCCCTCTTCCTTCCCTTTCCCTGGATTGGAGACTGGCCGCCTGATACCCCCGGCTGCCCCTCATAGCAGCCGCTCTGATACTGGCTGCTCCAGCCGCTTCCCTGGGGCTGGCCGCTTCCGCTGCCTCCCTGATGCTGACTGTTCCAGCTGTTCCCCTGGGGCTGGCCGCCTCCGCTGCCTCCCTGAGACTGGCTGCTCCAGCCGCTTCCCTGGGGCTGACCGCCTCCGCTGCTTCCCTGAGGCTGGCTGTTCCAGCTGTTCCCCTGGGGCTGGCTGTTCCAGCTGTTTCCCTGAGGCTGCTGACTCTGAGGCTGGCTTTTCACTTCTGAATTTAAGATTGGCGGCTCCGGTCTATGGTCATCAGGACTCATATTGCCGTCAAACCCTTGTTCTCTGTTTTCTTCGTACATATGATAATCCCCTTTCTTTTTGGCTTTGTTTGTTTATGACCATACTATAGCAACGGTTTGTGACTAAACTGTGACAGAATTATAATAAATATGTGAAACAAAGGAGCCGGCAGGGCAATGTCCTGAGGCTCCTTTGTTCTTTATACGCCAGGCCCCCGATTATTGTCCTCTTCAGGCACGGGGCTGCTTTCTGTTGGCTGTGGGGAAGAACCAGGCTGACTGCCGGGACCTCCAGGTCCCTGGTTGACTCCCGGACCTCCGGAATTGGCTGTGGATTCCTGGGTAGCTCTGGTTCCATCCGGCGATACAGTTCCCCCCGGAGTCGTGCTGCCGCCAGGCGATGTGGTTCCTCCAGGATTGACACTGCTGCCCGGTGATGTGGTTCCTCCAGGGGTTGTGCTGCCGCCGGGGGAACCGGCGCCCGCAGGAGTGCTGCCTCCAGGATAAGATTCATTCTGTCCTGGCCGTGTCCCCTGTGGATAGCCTTCTCCGGGCTGCTGGGAATGTCCGGGACCAAAGCTTGAAGATTCTGATTCTGTTCCTCCCGGTCCCAGAGGATTGTCAGAACTGCCTGGCCGTGTCCCTTCTCCCGGAGGCATAGGATACTGACTTTCTCCAGGCGACCCGGGATTGGTGATTCCAGGTCTTCCCGGAACCGTTCCCGGCTGGCCGCCCGGATAAGAAGAATCCGGATCCTCCGGCCAGTCGTCTATGGGCCCATCGATCAGATCCCCATTTTCATCGGTCATTCCCGGATAAAAGTCTATGGGATAACCGAACTCGTCTGTCTCTGAGATAACAGGGTATCCGAATTCGTCTGTCTCCGCCTGGGAAGAAGAGGTTTCTTCCTCTGTTGTCTCAGGAGCCGCCGTGGTGGAAACATAACTCTCGGTAGCCAAAGCACTTCCCGTAGAAGGTTTTCCCTCCCGGTGCATACCGCTGTCCTGAGCAATCTTGCTGCTGATCTGCTTCACCCGGTCTGTAGGAATATAAGACTCATCCCCGAACAAAAATGTATGAAGCTGGCTTACGTTAGATTCCAAAGTCTGAGGAATCACACAGTCACCTTTTCCCGGTATATTGGCATTCCCTTTGGCAAAGGGGAAGCCTGCTGTCTCCCCGATATGGTACTTGCTGATCCCTAATGCCAGCTCTGTCATATCCGAAAAGGTCAGGTTCGTGCTTATGGTAGGCAGTATTACCACCAGAATATTGTTCAGCACAGAATAGTCCGCCTGCTTTGCTTTGGCAAAAGCCAGCTCAATGATCTTTCTCTGTCTCTCTGTTCTTGCGTAGTCTGTGTCCATAAGGCGAAGGCGGCCATAGGCAACTGCTTGCACGCCATCCAAATGATGAAGGCCCGGGCCCGACAGATGTTTGGAGGCAACTCCTGTTGCCTTTACGGTCTCTGTAATAAAACCATTGATATACTTATACTCTGATTTGGTGATCTCCACGTCAACGCCGCCCAGAATATTAATGCTGTCTGCAACGGCCTTCCAGCTGAATGTAACATACTCTGTAATATCCAGATCCAGGTTCTTATTGATGGCTTTCAGGGCCTGCTCCGGGCCGCCGTTGGCATAGGCTGCATTAAATTTCCTGTAGGAGCCGCTGTCATTAATATTCAGATAGGTGTCCCGATACAAAGACACCAGCTTAATATCTCCTGTATCCTGGTTGATGCAGCAAAGGATATTCACGTCAGACTGGTTGCCTGCTCCCACATCCGTGCTTCGGCTGTCCACACCGAACACGGCAATCATGCGGTAGCCCTTCATCTTTTTAATATCCTCTACAGAAAGCTGCTCATTCTGAACGTTTTTAGGATTGAAGTCCTCTCTTTGGATCATGTTCCAGTGCCGCGCAAAATATGCATATCCAAATATCATCATGAGGGTAAAGCACTCCGCCACAATCATGACAATCATGCGTCTTCTCCGCTTTTTCTCCTTGGCCCTCTGAATCTTGGCCTTGGCAAGGACCTCCCTTGGACTCTCTCCCATTCCCGAAGCAGATAAGGTCTTTGTGACCGGGGTTCTTTGGGCCCCTGTCGGCCTCTCTATAGGGCCTGTCTGGGGAATCCTTCCTGCCGCCGTTTCCCTTACAGCCCCAGACCTTACACTGCCTGTCCTTACATTCTCCTGTCTTCTGTTTCCCGGAGGAACAGCCCCTTTTGCAGGCATCCTGCCGGGAACGGCTCCGCCTTGCAAAGTGCCGGGCCTCCTCTGAGATGTCATCCTTGGTCCCTGAGGCTGGGTTGGTCTTCTGTTCTGATTTCTGTTAGGGGTCTGTTCAAACCCATCGCCGCGCTCATAGCTCATGCAAATAACCTCGTCTTTAACATACCTTTTGTCTAATAGGCATTTTTATTGATAAAACCCTTGAAAAACGTAAGAAATAAAATCTTAAAATCCAGGCCTAGGGTCCAGTTTTCAATATAATATAAATCATGCTCGATTCTCTTTGTAATGGAAGTATCCCCTCTTAATCCGTTGACCTGAGCCCAGCCGGTCATCCCCGGGCGGACCTGGTGTTTAATCATATATCTGGGAATCTCCTCCTTGAACTTCTCCACAAAAAAGGGCCGTTCCGGCCTTGGACCCACCAGACTCATGTCACCCATAAGAACATTGAAAAACTGAGGAATCTCATCAATGCTGGTCTTGCGGATGAAGCGACCCACAGGCGTTACTCTGGAATCATTAGGGGTGGTCCACTTGCTCTTCTCCGTCCCCGGATTCTGCACTTCCATGGACCGGAACTTGTACATCTTAAAAGGATGATTGTGAAGTCCTACCCGCTCCTGACAGTAGATCAAGGGTCCCGGAGAACTAATCTTAATGAGAGCAGACGTCAGAAACATAACCGGTGAAAACAGGATAATCCCTACTAACGCACCGAAAATATCCACCACCCGTTTCATCACCCTGTTAATGGGGTCATTGAGAGGGACATGGCGGATATTGATTACCGGCAGTCCCTGAAGATCCTCCATAAAAGGCCTGGTGGGAATCACATTGTTATAATCCGGAATAAACTTGGTGTGAACTCCGGACTTTTCACAGGAAGCCACAATCCGTTCCAGTCTTGCATACTCCCCGATGCCCAGGGTAATGGCAATCTCATCCAGCGTATTCAAGGCCAGGATAGAATCCAGCTCCGCGATCTTCCCGAGAACTCTGACCCCCCGGTACTCCTCCCCCGGCTCCGCCTTGTCGTCCAGCACTCCATACACATGGTAGCCCCACTCCGGATTCACCCTTACACGGTCAATAAATCCCTGAGCCGCCCTGCTGCAGCCAATTAAAAGCACATGCTTCTGGTTATAGCCCTTTGCTCTCATGGAGCGCAGGATCATTCTGATTACATTCCGCTCAACAGTCTCCGCCGCCACATTGACCGCAAAGAAATAAAAAACCATTCGGTTGGAGAACTCGCGGAAATACGGATTCTTCTTCAGCAGCAGAAGAACCAGAGAGTTGATCAGAAGGCCTGCCAGATTAGCCTTGCAGATGTTGGCAAATTCGTATCTGCGCTGCTGTACCCTTTTAGGTGTATACAGATGAAAAAAGGTATACAAAATCAGGTACAGCGGGACAATGCCCACTAAAACCGAAAAGTAAAACTGAGGAGACAGAAGCTGTTTATAGGGGCTGAATATATGATTCCCCATATACAGAAGCATCCATGCCAGACCATAAGATATGACTATGACCAATCCGTCCAGCACAACATGAAGGCTGTTCAGCTTTTTCTGGTTATTCTTTATCATGATTTTTCACCTTAGTATTAATTTGATGCCATATCCCATACATTATACATGAAAAACCCTGGTGTGACATTAAAATTCTCTTAAATTTTGGTTGAAATTGGGTATAGTATACCTCAGACGCTTCAAATATTCAATACCCTATACCTTTCTCACGGCTTTTAGCTTCCTTTTAGAAAACTCATACACATAGAGAAATGTCCCGGTTATCAGTTCCCACTGAATGGCAAGATAATTCTCCAGATGCTCCCCTCTAAAGGCCGTCTTTTTGCAGGCCCCCACAGTCCTGATCCCTTCCTTCAGGCCTTCCACATACGCCTTCTTAAAACCGATCTTCTTAAAAAATCCGTATTTCAGCAGAATTCCTGTCAGCAGTCCCGGGCTGTTTACAAGAAGCTGGGGCCAGGGCATGTTCTTATAGATCACATAGAGATTGTTCCGCGCCGCCAGCCTTACCTTGAAATCATTGTATTTAGAACCGCTGGTACCGCTTCCCACATGATAAACCACTGCCTGCGGACAGTAGAGATTGCGGTATCCGAAGATTTTGGCCCGGTAACACACATCCAGGTCTTCCAGATAAGCAAAATGCTTCTCGTCAAAATACCCGATCTCCTCAAACACCTTCCTCCGGTAAATCGCTGCCCCGGCGCAGGCGGAAAACACCTCCCGCTCCCTCCGGTAGCCCTTAGAGCTCTGCCCCACTCCCCGCTGGTAAGCCCAGCCCAGAAGACAGTACATATCCCCGGCGCTGTCCATAAGCTCCTTGTGGTAAAGCTGAATCATCCTGCTGCTCACGGCAAAGATCTTTTCCGACCGTCCGACAGCCTTCACCAGAGCCCCCACAAATCCCGGCTCCGCCACAGTATCATTATTCAAGAGAATCACATAAGGCGTCTTAGCCTGCCGAATCCCCGCGTTCACAGCCCCGGAAAACCCGGTATTCTCCCCCATGGATATGGTGGTGATCCCTTTCTCCGAAAGCCACTCTGCACTCCCATCCGAAGATCCATTATCCACCACCACCACATCAAAATCCCTATAGGTCTGCTTCTCCAAGGCCTCAATACAATCCCTCAAAAACCCTATCCCATTATAATTCGGAATAATCACCGTCACATTCTTCATCCGTTTTACTCCTTCCATGTCCATTCCCTTTTCTATTCTGGGAAAAGCCATATATGTCATGGAGATTACCCCTCCTCCATGAGCCTTACAATTTCCGCGTCCAGCCCATAAGGCTCCCCGACCCCCTCCTTCTTCAGATCACGAAGGGCAAAGTTGGACTTGCGCAGGGTCAGATTAGGATTGTAATAAGGATCTCCGGCCTCCAGAATATCCGGCCATTTCTTCGCAAATTTAGCCACCTCTCTGTTGAACCGGGCCACCTTCTCCGGTGTATCTTCCAGACCTCTGGACTTGGACTCATAGTGGTACAGCAGGGCGTAAGGAGCATAGACCACCAGCTTCCCCAGGCTGCGCACCTTCATGCAGAAGTCGATATCATTGAAAGCCACAGGGAAATCCTCGCTGAATCCCCCCGCCTGCTCAAATACGGACCGCTTGCTCATCATGCAGGCCGCCGTCACCGCACTGTAATCCTGGGCGCACATGGCCCTATGGAAATAGCTGTTCTCCGCCTTGTGAAGTCCGATAAAGGTGTGTCCCGCAATGCCTCCAAAGCCGATTACCACTCCGCCGTGCTGGATCGTGTCGTCCTGGTAGAGAAGTCTGGCTCCCACTGCCCCCACCTCCTCCCTCTGGCAGAATCCAAGCATTTCCTCTATGAAATTCTCTGCAATAGGCTCCGTGTCGTTGTTGAGGAAAAGAAGGTAGTTCCCCCTGGCATGGGCCACGCCGAAATTGTTGATGGCGGAAAAGTTAAACTCTCGCTCCCAGTTCACCACCCGCACCTGGGGAAATTCCTTCTGAATCCTTTCGTAGTAGGCAAAGGTCTCCTTCTGGGTGCTGTTGTTCTCCACCACCACCACTTCCAGGTTCCTGTAGGTGCAGCGGGTCAGAATGGTCCGCATGCAAAGGTCAAGATCCTGGTGATGGTCCTTGTTAGGGATGATCACCGACACCAGGGGGTTGTCCCTGATCTTAAAAACCGTATGATAGATCCCGTAGTCCACTCCCTTTTCCACCCGCTCCGCCTGGATTTTCGTCCTGCGGTAATGGTCCATAATGGCTCTGGCTCCCGCCTCAAATGCGTACATCTTGCTCTGGGGGTTGCTTGCCGTGGAATTCTGATGACATCGCCAGTGGTAGAGCACCTTAGGAATATGCCAGATCCCCTCTGCCGCCTCCGTGCATCGGAAGATAAAATCATAATCCTGAGCCCCATCAAATTCTTTTCTCAGCCCTCCCACCTTCTCCACCAGCTCCCTCTTTACCACAAACTGGTGGCAGATGTAGTTGACGCTGGTGAGAAGATCCGGATTAAAGTCAGGCTTAAAATGAGGGTCAAAGAGAGCTCCCCCATCCATGTCCATCTTGTCCTCGTCAGAATAGATCACATCACACTCCGGATGCTCTACGGCCGCCTTGGCGCACTCATACAGGGCATTCTCTGTCATGGAATCATCATGATCCGCCAGGATAATAAAGTCTCCCCCTGCCATGGCTATGGCCCTGTTGGTGTTCTCGGAAATCCCCCGGTTCTCCCCCAGAATCTCATACCGGATCCGGGGATCCCTTTTAGTGTACTGTCCCACTACCCGGGATACATCGGCTCCCTTCGGGCTTCCATCCGCCAGGCACAGCTCCCAGTTTTTGTAGGTCTGAGCCACTATGGAATCCAGCATCTCCCGCAGATACCGCTCCGGAGTCTGGTATAAGGGAATCACTATGGAAAACTTAGGCCCTGATTCCCACACCTGTCTGCGCTGCCGCTCCAGCTCCTCCTCTGTGGGTTTTGTAAGAGAATACCACTCCCCATAGTCATAATCATTGTCAATGCCCTGAATCTTGTGGACAGACTTTACCACCAGGGCCCTAAGGCCGTGATCCCTCCAGAAATCCATGGCTACACGGACCGTCTCCATGTTCATCAGGTCTTTGATCTTCTGCATCCGCTTGTGAGCCACACTGGAACGCTTCTCGATCAACTCCTCGTTGTACTTGATCCGGGTTCTTCGCCCATCACACTTGATCACCAGATAGTAGTCACATCCCCGCTTATAAGGGAACTGGATATCAAAGCCAAAATCCTTATCATACACCTTTCCATAATAGATCTGGCTCACATCATCCCTTCTGGTAGATACATATTTGAATTCCACAGGACTGTGTTTTCCATCCTCCACCTGGAATTCCGGCGCGGACCGGGGAGTCTTTCCGATTACCCAGCCGTTTAGCTGAATGGAATTTTCCCGGATCCTCACTACATCTACGTTATGCTTCATCGTCTTTGTCCTCTTGTATCTCTCTGTCTTCCAAAGCCTCCCCGGATCCCTTGTCAAAATTGATCCGCTCCTCCTCAATCACCAAAGGCCTCTTCATAACCCGGGAATTAATGGCCAGAACATACTCTCCCACCATGCCGATGAAAAAGATCTGAACCGAGCCCAGAAAGCACATGCCGATTAAAAGAGGCGCCATACCTGCCGCGAACCGGTCCCAGTACATCAACTTCATGACCAGATAGACTAGGGCTACCATCATACTGACGCCACAGCAGAGCCCTCCGAAGATGGTAGCCAGGCGAAGCCCTGCCTTTGTATAGGATGTAACACTCAGCATGGCCGCATCATAAAGGCGGTAAAAATTATTGCTTGTCTTTCCCGCCCTTCTCTTCGGCTGCTCATAGGGAATCTCCTTCCTGCGAAATCCCAGTTCCGCCACGATTCCCCGCAAAAAAGGAGTAGGGTCGTCCAGCTCTCTTAAGACTTGAATAAATTTCCGGTCATAGAGGCCGAAGCCTGTAAACTGCTCGATCTGCTCCACATCAGACAACCGTTTGATCATCTTATAGTAGCATCCCCGCAGCCAATACATAAGAGGGTTCTCCTGGCTGGATTTTTTAATGCCAATGACGATCCTGTATCCGCTTTCCCACTCCTTTACATACTTGGGGATCATTTCCACCGGATCTTGAAAATCCGCAGCCATAAGGACCGTACAATCCCCTGTGCTCTGAAGCATTCCATAATAGGGGGAATTAAACTGGCCGAAATTTTTGGCGTTAAAAATCCCTTTAATGCCTTTGTCCTTCTCCCCCAGCCTGCGGATAATCTCCCGGGTCCGGTCCTTAGAATCATTATCAATGAAAATGATCTCATACCCATAGGACTGAAGGCTTTGTCTGAATATTTCCCGCAAGGCATCTGCCAATGCCTCCACGTTCTCCTCCTCATTATAGCAGGGCACTACAATGCTAATTGTCTTCATAGTATCTCTCCACGCCTTTCTCCTTATAGGGTCACCATGACTTTAATGAGATCCTTCGGCTTATCTCTCATAAGATACAGGGCCTTCTCAATATTGTCAAACCCCTTTAGCTCATGGGTCACCAGCTCCTCCGGGTGAATCCGTCCGAACTGCACCATCCGAAGGATCCGCTCGATCCGCACCCGTCCCCCTTCCGCCAGCTCCGTGTGTATAGTCTTGCCAGCCATACCCCGGCCGCCGGAAAACTTGGGGAAGGGAAGAAACCCGGTTCCTCCGAAATAGTTAATGTTGGACACGGTTCCTACACCGTAACGAACCATGTCGATGGCCTGGGCAAATACCTGGTCGTCTCCGCCGCAGACAATGACGCAGTCCGCGCCCATTCCTCCGGTCCTCTCCATAACCTGTTCCACAATATCTCCATCCTTGTAGCTGAGAACCTCCCCGGCCCCCAGCTTCAAAGCCTGCTTTACACACACCGGCCTGGTACCCACTGCCAGAATCCGGGCCGCCCCTTTCATAGCCGCCCCGGCCACCGCCATAAGGCCTATGGGGCCGATTCCCATGACCACCACCGTATCTCCGAATTTAATATTACCGTACTCCGCCCCTGTAAATCCTGTGGTCACCACGTCCACACACATAAGAGCCTGCTTTACGGACACCCCTTCCGGAATCTTAGCCAGGGTCGTGTCCGCATCGGGAATTAAAAACTGCTCCGCAAAGACTCCCGGCTGGCTCCTCCCCAGCTGATGGCCGGAAAACGGGGCCGAGGCATGTTTGAAATTATGGTCCTGAATCCCTCTGGCCCGCCAGTCCGGGGTAATGGCCGGAACCGCCACCACCTCTCCTGACTTAAAATCCTCCACATACTCTCCGGTCTCTACCACTCGGGCTACACACTCGTGGCCCAGCACTAAGTTTGGAGCCTTTTTAGAGCCGCCTCCAAAGACCGTATGGACATCCGAAGAACAGGGGGCCACTGCCACCGGCTCTAAGATTGCCCCGAAGGGCGTCACCTTCGGCCTGGGAACCTGGGCCCACCCCACAACTCCCGGCTCCTTCAGTACAAATGCTTTCATGTTAATTCCTCCACCCGGTCGCTTCTAAGGGCCAGAATCTTTACCTCATCTCCGAACCGGCTCCTTATGGTCCCGGCGATCTCCTCCGTATATCCCGGAGCCACAATCAGTATCACATCTGCCGGGTTTTTGCAGTAATCCTCCGGAGGGATAATGGGAAGATGAGATGCCGGAGCATATTTCCCCTGCTTAAAGGGAGCCGAATCAATGATATATAAAGCATAATCCTTTAATACCGTGGTGGCGGCCAAGGTAAACCCCTGATGGCTCGCCCCCCACACTGCCAGAGTTTTCCCCTCCTTTTTTAACTGTCCGCACAGGGATTCCATCTGTTCTCCAATGTCCGTGAGACTGGTCTTAAGTCCCGAGAGGTCAACTTTCCCGCCCCGGGCCTTGTCCCCCTCCTCAGGCTTTTTATCCCCGTCAGCCCTCTTCCTCACAATAACAGACAAGGTATCCCTGTTGATCATCTCCTCCTCGACCACCGCAAAGCCGTGATCCTCCAGAAGCCTTCTTAAGGTATCAAAGGTATAGTAGGCAATGTGATCTCTAAGAAGCTCATAGTACCCATCATATTGTAAGATATATTCCAGGCTGGGAACCGTAATAAGCCCCCAGCCCCGGTCTGTCAGATTGTTCTTAATGCACTCCAGCATCACGCCGGGACAGGGCTGGTGCTCCAGAAAGTTAAAGGACAGAAACACGTCGTAAGGGCCGTTCTCTCCAAGAATGGTATGCTCTGTCTCTGCAAATCCCTCCGTCACACAGAGTCCTGACCTTTTGGCAGCCTCCGCCAGAACCGGGCTGTGCTCTACGCCGTAAGCCTTTACCGGAAAAGGAGAAAGCATCTTTAAAAACTCTCCTGCCCCGCAGCCTACCTCCAGGAATTTCTTTCCCTCCAGGCCGTAAGCTTCGATCAAATGACTATATTGCCTCCTGCGAAGCTCCGCCATGGTGGTGGAATACCCGCCGGAACGAATCACATCCCGATAATAGGCCACCGGCTCACAGTCAAACTGCACCAGGCCGCATTCCGGGCACTGGCAGAGCTTCAGGGTAATTCCCTTATCCGCCTTCACCTGGTTCTCGTCAGGAATGTCCTGGGCTGAGGCCGGCATACCAGACAGTTCTATAAGCCCGGCCCCTTCCAGCCCGTGTCCGCAGAGAATACAGGCCTTCCTGCCTCCCTCTGCCCTCTTTTTCTCTATCATACGCCTTATCCCCTCTTCAAATGATATTGCCGGTTTCCAGCCCGTTCTCTCCATGATCTTTCCGATATCGGGGATAAGATTGGCAGGTCCTTCCGCATTGGGCCGGACAACTCCGTATACACAGGTTCCTCTCCTCCCGCACAGATCATGGATTGTTTCCACATAACGTTTCAGCTCCATGGTACTCTCTCCGCCGCCTGCCAGATTGTAGATCCCATGGTCTCCGAAAGAGCCCTTTGACAAAGCAAGAGCCAGAAGCCCCCTGACCAGGTCTTCTATATAGAGATAATTCCATTGGTGGGTACAGGCTCCAAGGTTCATGACCCCGCCTCTTAAAAAGGTGTCAAGACAGGTATTCACCAGGGACCATGGATGGTCTCCAAAACCATAGACACTGAAAATTCTGGCATGGATGTACTCCATGCCGGATTCCCCTGTCTCCCTCCAGGCCCTGCACAGTTCTCCTGCCCTGCGCCCGAATTCCACTTTGGCCTTCCCGTACTCCGACACTGGATCACAGGCCAGATCCTCTCTCAAGGCGCAGGAATGCACCCCGTACTCTGCCTGAGAACCGCTGAACACAAATCGTTCACATCCAAGATCCTTGGCTGCTCTCAGCGCCTTGAGTCCGTACTCCACATTTTTCTGCTGCACCCTGTCATTCATCCTGCCTGCGCTCCCTGAGCCATCCCATCCAAAATGAAAGAAAATCCGGCACGGAACCTTTATACAGTCCTTCAGACAGTCTAAGTCTTCCAGGTTCATCTCTGTCATATGAAGCCTTAAGGCACATTCCTCCCCAAGGGAACACCGCAGTCTGTCCAACGCCCTTTTGTTGGCCGAATGAGGCCGCAGTACGGCGTAGACCTGATACCCTCTTCTCAGCGCCTCCTCGATGAGGGCCGTTCCCAAAAAACTGGTGGCTCCTGTGACCACCAGGTTCCTTGCTCCTTCTGTCATCTGATCCTCTCCTATCCCCTGATCCTGGGGATCACCATATTGGCATCCATCTCCTCCTCAGGCAGAAACGGCGACAAGTCCTCGAGAGGCGGCGATACCAGGGTACCGTCAGGAAGCCGCTTGGCCGAAGATTTGGGTTCAAAATTCTGATCCGTCGTCACAAAGATCTCGCAGATAACCGGCCCAGTCATGGCCAAGGCCTTCTCTATGGCCTCCGCCAGCTTCCCGTTTGTGCCGGCACTGACATAAGGATAACCGTAGGCCCATGCCAGCTTTTCCATGGAAGGGAAGCTGAGATCTCCGCTGTCTGTCCCGATTCCCACCAAAGGCTCCCCAAAGAAATTCTTCTGAGTCTGACGGATGGAATGATAGCCCTCATTGTTAATCAAAAATATCTTAATATTCATGTTGTGATGAATGATGGTCTGCAGCTCCTGCAAATTCATCTGGATGCTCCCATCCCCTGTAAGCAGAATAATACTCTGACTGTGATCCGCCATATAAGCGCCTATGGCAGCCGGAAGGTCATAACCCATGGCGGCGACGGCGGAATTGCTGATAAACCGCTGTCCCTTCTTGATCACATAGGCATGTCCTCCCGCCACACAGGCAGAACCATTGCCTACCACCGTAATCTGCCCTTCCTCTAATCTGGAACTTAACTCCTTCACCAAGGCATAGACGTTGGCCCTCTTCGTATCGTCTTTTATCAGATGCCGAGGCTGCACCACCGGGTATCTCTCCCTCCACATCCGGCAGGTCTGCCTCCAGTCCATTTCCCCAAGTCCCTTTCCACCGTCAAAGACGGGAAGCCCCTGTTCCTTGTCAAGGACCCTCTCTAACGCCTCCAAAAGCTCCTTGGCATCTGCATGAACTGCCAGATCCACATGGATACTTGGCTTTTTCAACTCCTCTTTGTCAATATCATTTACTATGGTATAAGCCTCCCTGGCCCATGTCTCATAATTATACCCAACCTGGCGGATACTTAAGCGGCTTCCCACAGAAAATACAAGATCACTGTTCTGAATGGCAAAATTGCCGGGTCTGTCCCCCATGCCCCCGGCCCTGCCCACATACAGAGGGTTCTGGTCACACATAAGATCCTGGCTGTTCCATCCTGTCACTACCGGAATCCCCAGCTTCTTTACCACCCGCTCAAACACCGGATATGCCCCTGCAATCCGAATTCCGTTGCCTGCGTTTAAAACCGGACGGGATGCCCTGCGGATCTTATCTATGATCTCCCGGGCCTTCCGGTCACTGACTCCTTCCGGAAGCCCCTGACTCTCCGGCCCCGCCTCAAACTCCTCCGGGTCAAATCCCTCCAGCCTTTCGGTGTCCACATAGGCTCCCTGAACATCCAGAGGAATATCAAGCCAGGAAGGACCGGGACGCCCTGAATAAGCCAGATACAAGGCCTTCTCCAGGCAAAAACGGATCTTATAGGGGTCTGTCACCATCTCGCTGTACTTTGTCATACAGTCCACGGCCTTCACAATATCAAATTCCTGATCGCCCATGGCCCGAATTCCCACGCCGGACCAGCGGGCGGTAGTATCATACCGCACCTGGCCTGAGAGCACCAGCATAGGGATGGAGTCCAGCCAGCCCCCCAGCACCCCCGTGATGGCATTGGTCCCTCCGGGGCCTGTGGTAACACACAAAACCCCGATCTTATTATGAATTCTTGCATAGCATTCCGCCGATATGGCACAAGCCTGTTCATGATGCTGATACAGACAGTGAAGTCCTTTTTCATGGCCCAGGGCATCATTGAGATGCATGGCCCCACCCCCAGTCACCGTAAACACCTGGGTAATCCCATGTTCCACCAGACGGCGGGCAATATAGTCAGAAACCTTTATTCTCATACAATCCACTCTCCATACCGTATATTTTCATAAGTATACCACAAATACCATTGGTATAAAAGTCTTTTTAAATCCTGCCATCTCTTCCACTAACCTACACTTTCCCGGGACACCCCTTTGAGTTATAATGCAGGAGTAATGCAAATGCGGATTTTCACCAACCACAAAAAAGGAGAGAATCAATTTATGAAGAAACAGATCAAATGGACCGCAGTCCTTTCAACCGCAGCTTTTATGACAGTCCTTACCCCTATGGTATCTGCCCCGGTCATGGCGCAGACAACCGGCTGGGTAGAACAGGACGGGGTCTGGATGTTCTATGATACAGACGGTTTCGCCATTACCGATTCCTGGAAAAAGCAGGACGGACAGTGGTACTATCTTGATGAAGACGGACAGCTTGCCTTTGACCGCCAGATTGACGACTACTATGTAGGCACCGACGGAAAGCGAGTTACCGATCAGTGGGTGAAAGTCGCCAACGAGGACGACTGGGCATCCATTGACGATCCTGAATTCTATTGGTACTATTATGGAAAGGACGGCAAGATCACTCTTTCCAGGTTTAAAACTATTGAAGGAAAAACCTATTATTTTGACGGTGATGGCCGTATGAAGACCGGCCTTGCCGAAATCGATGGAAGCACTTACTACTTCGGTGAACACAACGATGGCATTATGAAGAAAGGCTGGGTTCAGCTCCAGGAAGATCTTGATGATCCCAGCGATGAACTGTCCTGGCACTACTTTGATTCCAACGGAAAGATGATTGAGAATGAAGTGGACAAAAAGATCAGCGGAAGCTACTTTACCTTTGTAGACGGAAAGATGCAGACTGGCTGGTATAAACTGCCCCTTCAGGAAGAAGCTGCCGTGGAGGAGTCTCAGGAGACCGCTACCTCCTCCGATGCATCCCAGGAACAGGCTCCCGCTGCGAATACCTCTGTATCCGCTGCCGGATATCAGTATTATGACGAAGATGGAAAACGAGCTTCCGGCTGGAGAACCATCGAGGGAATCCAGGGTGTCAGCGAGGAGGGCGAGCTGTATAAGTTCTACTTTAAAAACGGACAGCCCTATTTCTCCCAGTCCGGTATCGAAATCTTCAGCATTGGTTCCTCCAAGTACGGCTTTAACACCAAGGGTGAAATGCAGACAGACCTTCAGTCTGTGACTCTGGAGGATGGCGCCGCTGCCAACTATTACTTCGGAACCGATGGAGCCATGAGAACCGGTAAGCAGGTTATCTTCAATGAAGATGAGGGTATCAATGAGACCTGGTTCTTCTACACAGAAGGTTCTAAAAAAGGACAGGGCTACCATGGAATCCGCGACAACGTGATCTATGAAAACGGACGCCGCAAACAGGCTGATGCCGATCTGCGTTATGCTCCCGTTGAATTTGAGGGCAAGAACTATCTGGTGAATTCTGCCGGAACCATCCAGAAAGCTTCTTCCTCCTCCAAATCCTCCTCCCGCCCGGAGCTTGGAGCAGGCTTCCGTGACATGAAAGATACCAGCGATACCGTGTGGACCATTGATGTCAACGGAATCATTCAGTAACACTATTTTAAAAGAAAAACCATTCATCCGTTCAAAAACTGCCGAAATAGGAATATTTTGGCAGTTTTTTTCATATATTCTGTTACGAATCCTTCTATTTTGCGTTTATATAAAAGGGTTATGCCGCGGCTATACCTTCTTCCGGCCTGTAAAGGCTGGTTGCTACATTACTTTTGGAGGAATTGTTATGAGAGAATTGTCAGTCTACTATTGTGACAAATGCGGATATTACGCCTACTTCCAACTGCCCAAAAACGCAGTTTGTCATACATGCAATCACACAATGACACCGCTTGCCATGAACCACAGAGATTTTACCAATCTTGATTATGAAGCCAGAGACGAACTGATCTCCATAAAAATGATTGAATCTGCGCCTACTTTGGCAAAGCGCATTACTGCCCCGGAAAAATTGTATCATCAAAGAAAACTGGTAGGCGCCCTGACACAACATATCATAGAACTGGAAAAGGAAATTCAGACTTTGAACGAAACGGTAGAATGGATGCATGCCACAATATGGGCTGAACTTCGCAAAAAGCAGGCCTTAAAAGAGGAGATCCGGCGTCTCAAGGCTTTGATAACGCCGGATCAAAAGGAACATTGATTATGAATCACTATAGTTACTACGGATGGGGGAGGCTGCTTCTCCCCTTTTCCTTACAGAGCTTCTTTTCCATCTAAAACATAGTTGAGAATCAAGCGGTCCAGTGTCACGTGCATTTGTGCAATAATATTCTGCAGCATGTCATTGTCATCTTTTAGCTTTGCATTCTCCGCTTTTAGCTCGGAGATTATTCCTGCTTCGTTCATCTGTATACCCCCTTTTTTCTTTTTATAATGGAATGAATTAACTATACCTTATTTCCGATTTTTTGAAAAGAAGTTTCAAACGCATAATTCGACATTTTTATTCCTGTTTTTCTGCCCCCATCCTTCCCGTATTTTCCCGCCTCAAAATTATAACAAGATATGCTACTTCCGGTAATTTCCATCCACTATCTCTGGTTGTCTCTATTTTTTCACTCCTCCCTTCCCCTTGTCGAATTTTGTCCTACGAAAATTTTAGTTATGTAAGAAACTTGTTCCAAAATCGTAAGATTTGGACACCGCTTTCCACTGGTAAACCCCTCTTCCCTATGATATAATAGAGGCAATTAAGGAGAGAAGGAGGTTGTGATGGCATGTCCAAAAAGAGAATTACCGTAGTCGCACTTTCCTTCCTGATGATGCTCCTGTCTGCATTCCCCATTTATGCAGGTACCTGGACGGAACACGATGACGGCACCTGGACCTATCTGAATGATGACGGTGAAAGTCTTACAGGTTGGATTGAGGATGGAGACAACCGTTATTATCTTGATAAGGATGGTCACAAGACTACCGGCTGGTTCAAGTCAAAAGGATGCTGGTACTACTTCGATGAGAACGGCATCATGGCATCAGACACTTGGATTGACAATTATTATGTGAATTCCGAGGGTAAATGGAAGGGCACAAGATAAACCTTGCCGAACGTTTTTTAATCTATTATGCGAATATTCCACCAGTTCTTACAGAGTACAGCCTGTCGGCGCTTTGTGCGCTCAGGCTGTATCGGAGGTGTCCGGTCTCACATTGACAATCCCGGGAACACGCTCCGGCTGGGGGAATTTTTTTGTCTGCAAAGTTCCCCGCCCCATCGGCACAGATCAGGACCCGCACCTTTTCTATGAGAGTTCCGTACAAAAAGCACAAGCTCTATGGCTGCGCATTCCATAGAGCTTGTGCTTTTGAGGCGTAGACAAAGGTTACATTCGCGTTTCATTGCACTACTATCCTACCATATATTTCCGGCTTTGACAACGAAATGTCATCGACAAAGTTCGACATGGTAAAGGATTCTTATGATACAAGGATACATCCAACGGCTGTTTTCCCCACATTCTTAATGGTATCCAGCTCCTGAGAAACACCTGTATAAGTAGACAATCCCTTTTCCTCTACCAAAACTACGTTCTCATACTGTGAAAGCAGTTCCAGCGTGCGGGCTGTCACCCGCATATCTTCTCCCCAGGTCACTTCCATCCCTCCAAGGAGCTCTCTGAGCTTTCCTGCTGCCTCTTCCAGAACCGCCTTATCTGCAGTTCCTGTTATCAGCACGCTTTCGGCCTCCTTGGCATAGTTTCGGATGTTGGCGGCTATGACTTCGTACCTTACGGCCTCCGGTGTGACAACATCCACCCCCTCCATCTTATCAAGCCATCTGTCCACAAAATCAAAACCTCTCTTTGTTCTCTCTGTCCCCAGAACTCCCAGAATATTTACTCCAAACCGATTCTTTAACTCCTTAGAAGAAGCAACCTTGTCGCTCATGAGGAATCCCACACAGATAAAGAACACCGTCATAAAAGCGCCGAGTACGCCGCCAAGAACCGCATACTTAATACCGCTTTTCACTGCCGCCATCTTGGACACAGACTCCATGACAGGCTCCTTCATCTCATCCAGTTCTTTCTCTTTCTGCACAAGGCTGTTCCTTAAGGTGTCAATATCTGTGTTCGTCTTGTTCTGTTTATCTGCTATGCCCAAATCAACCGTAGCACTGGTATTCTGATTCATAATCGTCAGAGTATGGGTAGTGATAGAAGTAGACAGGCCCCTGGTCATGGAATTCAGGTTATCAATAATCGTATCCATGATAGTCTCTGCCTCTTTGCCGTCCCAGTGCCTTACTTCGATGTGGAGCATGTCATTGTTATAGTCGGCTTCCACCAATACCAATTCCTCCAGGTATTTAAGTTCCAGCTTCTTCTTATCAGCATAATCCTTTAAGCACTCTTTCTTTACCGAGACCAAATAGGACTTAAGAAGGCTGTCTGCGTAGTTAATATTCTGGTATACCATATTGGGCATGATCTCATAGTCGGTCTTCACCAGAAAATCCGCAGAAGATATGGTCACGTCATAGGGGCTGATCTCCATCAGGATAGACTGAGATACATATTCTTCCTGCTTTTCTATGTTGACCGTAAGATTGTCGATCTCACGCTGAGTGGACGCCTTAGTTCTCTCATAGAGGCTTAACTCTTCCTCATACTTTTTCTGGGCATCCTGGACATACTCCGGGCTGGACTGCTTCAAAAGAACCTGGCTTCCCTTATATCCCCCCGCTATGACGGCCAGGAGCACCGCTATTAAAAGAATGGGACGCCACTTTCGCAGAACCACAAACATCAAATCTTTTAAATCTATCTCCTGCTCATAAGTATTATTGTAATCCATCTCTCACTTCTCCTCATTTTGTAATAATCCTTGTCTATCATACCACACAAGGAATCATTAGACAAGATCATAATGTTCAGACCATCCGATTCATATATGATTTTTTTTGATCCATGTTGCTGTGAACATAGATATCCATGGTAATTTTCACCGAGGAATGTCCCAGAATCTCAGAAAGAGCCTTGCTGTCAAAACCGTTCTCAATCCATTTGGAGGCAAATGCATGGCGTAGGGCGTGAATGTTGATATCAGGAATGCTGCATCGTTTCAGCAGATTTTTAAACCTCCGCTGAACTCCCCTTGGTTCCATAAACCTGACGGTTCCCGTGAGAATATAACAGGACTCCCCTTTTTTACATCCCAGCATTTTTAAAATAAGAAAATCCGGGAGTGGTATCTCCCGGATCGATGTCCCCGTCTTTGGGGGTCCTATATATATAATTGTTCTCGATAAATCAGGCTTGTCGCTGCTCTCCGGGTTCCGGATTCTTGAGATCGTCCGGTTAATCCGGATGCTTCCTCCCGCCCAGTCCACATCCCTCCACTGGAGACCGCACAGTTCTCCCACGCGGATCCCTGTACAGATGGAGATCAAAAGTCCCAGTTCAAAGGTTCCATCCGAATCTGCCAAATAATTGATCAATCTCTCTGTATCCTCCCGGTTGAATACCTTTCTGTCAGTTTTTTTATATTTGGGAATACGGTAATACAGCTTTTCCGCCGTACCGACTCCTCGCTCTTCCCCGGCATGAAGAATTCCTTTCAGCAGAAACACAATCAGCCTCAAAGTGTTCCATGACAGTTCCTGGCCCTGCTTTTCCTGAAGATACTGTTCTAATGTCCGGTTATCCAACTCCTCCACCAACCGGCCGCCCAGTTCCGGCAGTATATGCTTCTCGATCATAGTCAGATATACCCCATAGGTGGTAGGTTTTACCTGGTAACGAATGCTCTCGGCCCACTGGCTGCATAATCCGGACAGAATACAGCCTGTCTGCAATGTTGTCTGTCTGTTTTCTTTTGTCATAGTTCCTTCTCCTTTGCTATTTGGTAGCTTTACCCATTTTGGCTAAGGGGCTTATAACCCTCGTCCATTTTAGGGTATCATAGCAAAAGAAAGAAAGGGGACGTTTTCCCTTCTCTCCAGATATTCCTGTATTTTTTCAAATTCCGTACCACATAGAAGGAAAAATACCACACAGAAGGAATAATCGGCAGTTTGATATGGCGATACACCCTCCAGTGCATTAGAGCCGCTTTGCCTTTGTTGCCTGACTTTGAACCTGAGCTGACACGGTAGATCAGGAGAGGCTTGTCAATCCCCCATGCACAGATCCTCTGATCTCTCAGTATCTTCAGCCACACGGCATAGTCCTCATGGATATTCCCTTGGGCCATGGGATATTTCTCCAACAAAGCTTTCTCTATGAGAACCGAGGAGCAGGAGATCACATTCTGCTTTAAAAGCTCCCGAAATGAAATCTTCTCTGGAATATTCATACAAAATTTCAGCCTTTGTCCGGCTTCATTCATAAAAGCGGAGCCTGTAAATACAAATCTGGCCCCGCCCTCTATGAGCTTTACCTGTTCCTCCAGTTTCTCCTTCTCCCATGCGTCGTCACTGTCCAAAAAGGCAATCCACTGCCCCTCCGCCATGGCTACTCCCCTGTTTCTGGAAAAAGACACGCCGGAGTTTTCCTGATTTTCCGCATAACGGATTCTCTCGTCTCTTTTGGCGTAGTCCAAAATCAAATCCTTGGTTCGGTCTTTTGACTGGTCATTGACCACAATAAGCTCCCAATTCTTAAAGGTCTGGCCAATAACGGAATCTATGGCCTGTCCAATGGTCTTCTCCCCATTGTAAGCCGGCATCACCACACTGATGAGCATGTTTGTCAAACCCCCTCCGTACTTTCTGGTGTAAGAACAATCTTCACTGTCAGCAGCAGAAGCTTCAGATCCAGCCAGATGGAATAGTGTTCGATATAATAGAGATCCAGCTTCAGCTTGTCATAAGGAACCGTGTTGTACTTTCCGTAAATCTGTGCATAACCTGTAAGTCCCGCCTTTACCCTGGTTCGATATAAAAACTCCGGCAGCTCCTCTTTATAGCTTTCGATAATCTCCGGCCGCTCCGGCCTTGGCCCCACAAAGGACATATCCCCCTTAATCACATTAAACAGCTGGGGAAGCTCATCGATTCTCACCTTACGGAGCAATGCCCCTACAGGCGTAATTCTGTCATCACCCTTCTGGGCCAGGCGGGCCACCCCATCCTTCTCCGCATCCGTCCTCATACTGCGGAATTTATAGATATAAAAAGGGGTGCCGTAGAGGCTGCACCGAATCTGCCTGTAGAGCACCGGCCCCCCATCGTATGCCTTAATGGCAAGGGCGGTGAGAATCAGAACAGGAGAAGTCACAATGAGAAGGGTCAGGGCTGCTGCAATGTCTATAACCCTCTTTATGAAAGTCTGGTCCAGCGTAAGGGCATTGCTGCGGATCAGGAACAGAGGCGTGTCAAAGAAATGCATAATTTCCGATCCGGAAAGCAGGATATCAGAGATACTAGGCATGGTGTAGATCCGTATCCGCCGGCCATAGCATTCCTTTAAAATCTCATTGCGGATAAAGTTGGGCACATCCCAGAGCATGACGGCAGTGTAGGCAGGCGCCACGCCGCCAAAAGCTTTTGTGCCATAGCCAGGCGCTCCGGTATAGAATCCGGAACTTCCGGCGCGGATTCTGACTCGGATCTCGTCCATCTGGGTTTCTGCGTCCAAGCTGTCTACAACCAGGAACTTGTCCTGCCTCTCCATAATTTTCTTTCTGGCTTCCTCGTCTTTCTGTCTTCCGTATATGAGAAGAATCCTGTGGGGCGGAAACAGTCTGCTGTAAGCCTTGGCAGCGATCCATGTCCACGCCACACTGAAGGCGATATTGACTACTGTCACTGCGGCTATTGGAACAATGGTCAGAAACCGGTACGCTAAAAGGAATATCTCTCCATAAAACAGCACGCTGGCACAAACCGTGGCCACTCCCTGAGACAGCAATATGTCAAACCGCTTCAGATACCCGATCTTCATACCGCCGTACACATGGGTGAAAAACATAAGCATGGCAAAATAGAGGGTCATGATGTACCAGTGGCCTCTGGTCCAGAAGGGGATTCGGATGTAGGGGTTGTAATACTGCTTCCAGACCATGGTCATAAACATTGTCTGTACTAAAATATTGATTCCTGACACCGCCAGGGTATAAAGCCGGCGGGTTATATCTTGTCTGTTCACGTTAGGGCCTCTTTCTGTAAAAAATTGGGCTATTTAGATTTATGCCATTTTAACATAGGGTGTCCGGAGGTTCAAGTGAAGTTTTCCTGAATCTTCCCTGCAGACTCTTCACAAAAGGCTCTATGTCCGGCCACATAGTCCACACACAAACCACAAACCCTACCAGGATCAGAACCAGATTATCCTCTTTCTGCCCGTTCCAGTATCCAAGAAGAACCATTCCAGTAAATGGAATCAGATACTGAAACATCTTCCAGTCCAGGCGGTATGTGATCTCTCTTCCGATCATATAGATGCGGATCATATCGCTTACCACATAGCCGGTAAGGAGGGCGATATTGGCCGCCTCAGCGCCAAAACGCGGAATAAGGGTGTGGAGGATCATGAGATTAACAATACTTGCCGCCAGCGTGGAGAGAAACACAATATTATTCTTCTTGTATGTGCTCATAATATTTCCTAAAAAGATAAATAAAATTCCTGCCAGAGTTGCCAACATGTTAACAGGCACCATAGGCTTGGCTGCATCGTAACCTGGATCCACCAAATATGGAAAAAGGAGGTATACCATAGGCAGAATGACAAAGAAGCCTTCAAAAAGCACTTTGATATAAAGGCTTGTGGCGTAGGAATAAAACTGACCTGTACTCTTGTCCTTGTCGTACTTGCGGTAGGCCAGCTCCTGCCACGCCATGGAGAAGCAGGAGGATACCAGAATCAGAATTCCTCCGAACTTAGACGCAACCGCATAGTAGCCGTTGGCCGCAGCGTCTACCTCTTTTTCTATGATAATCCGGTTATACCCTGTCAAAAGCCAGTAGCACAAAGAATTAATACACAGGGGTAATGAAAATCGCAGAAGATGCCTTATGGATTCCTTGTCCAGATACTCTTTTTTAAAATGGGGAATAAGCCGCAGCTTCCACTCCAATATGGCGCACTGGATCAGGATTCCAAGGGCATAAGAGAGATACAAGGCCTTATAATCCCAGCCAAAATATGCCAGCAAAAGGATATTCAACAGTGCATTGCAGGCTGTCGAGATCAGTCCGCTGCAAATAAACAGCTGATTCTTCCCATAGGCCCTCGCCAGATACCCATAAAGATTCTGAAAGCACAGGAAAAATCCATATGCCATGACGCCTGCCGGATACTCAATGCCCAATACCGCTTCAAAGCATGACAAAGCGGCTGCATAGACGAGGGATGAGGTTAAAAAAATAGCAATGCCGCTGTAAACAAACTTAAGCTGTCCCTCCTCCCCCTTCTCCTCAAACATATATTTCATAATGCCCGTCCAGATATCTAAGAAGCAGACGGACGCAAACAGGGTGGCATAGGTGATGTTCACATCATAGCGGCCATACTCTCTGGGCATCAGGTAGGATGTATATAACGGCAAGAGTAAAAAAGAGATTAATTTTGTCCCTACGGTTCCTAAAAAATATACGATTGTTGTTTTTGCCAGGCGTTTGATGTCTTCCATGGTTTTCTGTACTCCTAAATTTAACTTTCTTGCAATTCAATTTTATGTATGCTATAATGCTTTCGTCAAGTTGTTTTTAGTATTTTAAGTAATTTGAAAGGAATTCATTCCTACCGCCATGGGAAATTTCACCTGCGCTGTCAACTATATTAATTAACTCACTTTCCGGAGGCCAGCTATGACACTGGATGTCTTACTATCCGCTATGCATTTAGAGGATTATCATTATATTGACTCCTTAAATATAACCGGGAACTGCATCGTTATTAATCAATGCGACAAAGAAAATCGGATGACTGTGACGGATGCCGGACGCCATATCACTTACATTGAAACCACAGAGCGGGGATTGAGCAGAAGCAGAAATAGTGCCATTGATCATTCACAGGCTGATGTCTGTATCTTTTGTGATAATGACGTGGAATATTTGCCCGGTTATGAACAGATGATTCTGGAAGAATATGAGAAGCATCCGGAATATGACATCATTATTTTCCATGTAGAATCAGAAATAAACCCTGTCCCTTGTTATCCTTCCCCTCGGAAGATCAGTTATCTTACCAGCGGAAAAGCCATTTCCTATGAAATATCATTCAAAAGAGCTAGTATAAATCATATCCGACTGAATGAACGCATCGGAGCTGGGACAAAATACCGCATGGGTGAGGAGAATGCTTTTCTTTATGAATGTCTTAGAAAGGGGCTGAAGATCTATTATGTTCCAAAAAAGATTGCCAAACTCCGATATGAAGCCTCCACATGGTATACAGGTTTTAATAAAGACTTCTTTATTGCCAGAGGGGCTAGTTTTTATGCGATGACATCCCGGTATTCTCTGGTTTTGATTGCCCAATATGCGGTGCGCAAATATAAACTATATAGAGGAGAGCTTTCTTTTTTTAATGCTGTATCTTATATGTTAGAAGGCCGGAAGTCTTATCAGCAAGAGGTATCTCATGAAAATATTTATAGCGGGTGATTATTGGTCCTGTACTGGTCCGGCCCTTGTAACCAAAAATTTAATTACTGGCTCTAATCCCCAAATACTTTATCTAAAAACACGAAATAAAATTTTGCGTAGTATTGAAATATTTTACAAGACTTTATTCGCTAATGCTGTAGTTTATTCCGGTTTCTCGCGACAAAATATATTGGGATTCCATATTGCCAGCCTATTTCATCGTCCTTCTTTTTACTTAATGCACGGAAGTATCTATTATGAAAATCTCATTAATGAAGCTGATGCTTCTGCAATGGTAGATCAGGAATCAGTGATGTTACAATCTGCTGATTTTATCCTTGCCGTGTCAAAAACCTTTGAAACATGGTTAAAAGAACAGTACCCTCAATATCATCACAAAATTTACACATTAACCAATGGTATTGACTGGGATATCATAAACAGCCCTTCTAATTCATCTAAAAAAATATCCGGGCAGATTTTGTCCGTAGGCGGCGGAATGCCTCAAAAGAATATTCTGGCCATATGTAAAGCTATCGATAAAATCTATGAAGCCGACAGTAACTGCTCCTATCGTTTGCCCAAAACCGTGAACGATTCGATCAATCAGGTCATGTCTGCC
>JAAWHU010000045.1 GCA_022796015.1 Hungatella sp.
ATCAGCAGTTTCCAGGTATTCGGCTACTCTAAGGTTATGACCCAGGGCGGCCCTTTAAACGCCACCAATACCATGGTGTATTATATCTACACCACTGCGTTTAAATATTACCGCACCGGCTATGGCTCTGCGATTTCCATGGTGCTGTTCCTGATCCTGCTGACCATCACGATTATTCAGTGGGTACACAACAATAAACGGGAGGATTAGGAGGAGAGAATTATGGCAAAAACCACTACCGTTGGCAGCAACAAACCGAAAAATATTGCCACCCGTGTTTTTGTGACAATTTTCATTGTTGCTCTGACAATTTTCATGCTGATTCCTTTTGTATGGATGGTCTCCTCCTCCTTCAAGCTGGAGAGGGACGTTATGGCTACACCCTTTAAGCTGTTTCCCAACTACTGGTACACGGACAACTATTCCAGAGTGCTGAATTTAGGATATTTTAAGTCCTATACCAACTATCATTTTATGCTGTCCTACTGGAACTCCATTAAGGTGGCTGTCAGCGCAACTCTGGTGGCTGTGGTAAGCTCCACCCTGGCAGGCTATGCATTCGGAAAAATGCGGTTTCGGGGACAGAATGTGCTGTTCATGCTGTACCTGTCCCAGATGATGATTCCATCTCAGCTGACCCTGATTCCAAGGTTTATCATCTTCAATCAGGTTGGATTGTTCAACACCCACTGGGCAGTGATTCTCCCCAAGATTGTGGCGGTATCCTCCTGCTTTATGATGCGCCAGGCCTTTATGGGAGCCCCGGAGGAATTGAGGGAATCAGCTAAAATCGATGGGGCCAGTGAGTTCCGTACATTTACATGGATTATGGTGCCATTGGTAAAACCCACCATTGCAGCCATTGCCACAGTGCAGTTTTTGGGCTCCTGGAATGCTTATCAGGATCCCCTGATTTTCCTGTCCAGCTGGAAGCTTTGGACCATCCCGCTGGCACTCGATCAGTTTGCAGGGATTGAGGTAACTCAGTACAACCTGTCCATGACAGCCTGTGCCCTGGCTACGATTCCGGTATTTATTGTATTCTTAAGCGGTCAGAAGTTCTTCATCAAGGGTCTGACTGTGGGAGCTGTGAAAGGATAAAGGATATTGTGAGGCAAAGACCTGGAAAAAAGGCGGCGGTTTTTATGGGACTGAGCATAGTGTTTATGCTGATCCTGATGGCTGCCGCCTTTGTTCTGCCATATTTGCTGAGAGGAAACCTAAGGGAGTCCGCCAATGACATCTCAAAGTACGGCCAGTGGTCACTGCCGGACAAATATTCCCGTCTTTTAGTGTTCCCTGAACAGGTGCCTTCCTCGGCAGAGAATGTGCAGTATTTTTATAAATTTGAAAACGGATGGACACGCCCCATGTGCCAGATTTTTCTGTCCTGTACCTTAAGCGAGGAAGAGTATGAGACAGAAAAAAACAGGCTGGCAGGGCTGTCCTTTGAGAGCGAGGCAGGGGTACTGACAGTCAGGGAAGACGGGGAATCCTTCTCCCATCCTGCCTATACTGCCATAGAAGGGTATGATTTCTGCTATGAGTATGCTCTCTTAGACGAACCATGGCGTCATATCGTCTATGTGTATACCATGAATACCATAAAACAGGATATTAAGTTCGACAAGTCCTATCTGCCAGACTACTATATGGAAGGGTTTGAGGAACTGTCCTATTCGGGACTGGACCGGTTTACCATATATGGAGGGTACGCTCCGTGAACAGGAGGGCATACCCTGTGTTCTCTTGTGTGGGGAAGGCAGAAGGAGCGGCGACAAAGCATGGAAAATGAAAGCATATCAGGAGGAAGAAACCTATGAAGCTGCGATATGAAGAAAAAGAGTTTGATGTAATTGTTGTGGGGGCAGGAATGTCCGGGCTCTGTGCCGCCATGGCAGCAGCCCGCCAAGGAGCAAACACGGCTCTTATTAATGCCCGCCCCGTGCTGGGAGGCAATGCATCCAGTGAGATCCGTATCCATATATCCGGAGCCGACCAATCCATCAAACAGCCGGATTATGCCGAGGGCGGCCTGCTCTATGAGCTGATGCTGGAAAATAAAAGCTGCAACGACAATTTCAGCTACTCCATCTGGGACATGGTGCTTTTTGACAAAGCCAAGGCGGAGAAGAATCTGGAAGTTTTCTTTAATACGGTAATGTACGACTGTACCATGTGCGAGGATCGGATTACCTCTATTCTGTGTGTCCAGGAGACCACGGAGATGCGGTACTGTTTTACGGCTCCCATCTTTGTGGATGCCACAGGCAACGGAACCTTAGGATACTATGCAGGAGCCCAGTGGCGTACAGGCAGCGAGGCCAAAAGTGAATTCGGGGAGCTTCATGCCCCGGAGCAGCCGGACAACTACCGCATGGGCAACACCATTATGATGCGTGCAAGGGATATGGGAAAACCGGTGAAATTCACGCCTCCCAGCTTTGCCAAAAAGCTTACGGAAAAGCAGCTGGCCAAGAGGATTCACTGCGCCAAAATGAGGGATACCATCGACTGCAGCGATTCTCCTGATCCGGAAGAGTATAAGAGAACCTCCATGACCAGCAGCGCCTGCAACGATTACGGTTATTGGTGGCTGGAACTGTGCGGGGAAGGCGATGATATTATCTCCGAGTTTGAAACCATCAGGGACGATCTCATGGCCTACGCTTATGGTATCTGGGATCATATTAAGAACAATGAGGAAGGAATCCATGACCATGAGGCAGAGAATTTTGCTCTGGAATGGGTGGGGGCTCTGCCGGGAGTCCGGGAAAGCCGGCGTCTGGTGGGAGATTATCTCCTGTCAGAGACGGATATTTTGGAGCATCGGATTTTTGACGACGCCGTGTGCTACGGCGGCTGGTGCGTGGATCTACATGCTCCTCACGGACTTCTGGACTTTGACAAATTGCCTTCTGACTGTAATTTTTACCAGGGTGTGTATACCATTCCCTACCGTTCCTACTATTCAAAAAATATTGCCAACCTGTACATGGCCGGAAGAGATATCAGCGCCACCAGGCTGGGTATGGCCAGTTCCCGGATTATCGGCACCTGTGCCATCGGCGGGGAGGCTGTGGGAATCGCCGCCTCCATGTGCATAAAATACGGCTGTGATCCCAGAGGGTTGGTTCCCCATATGAAGGAGCTGCAGCAAAAGATTTTAAAGGAAGACGGATTCCTTCCGGGCTATAAGAATGAAGACCCCGACGATCTGGCTCTCAGTGCCAAAGTATCTGCCACATGGGCGGAACCGGAAGGCCAGGCGGAAAAGGTAATCAACGGGATTTCCAGAAAGCTTGGAGAAGAGATAAACGGCTGGGTTACGAAGCCGGGCGAAAGTCTGACCCTTGCCCTGGACGGCGTACACAAGGTAAGTCAGGTGCGGCTCACCTTTGATTCTAACTTTGCCTACCCGATCCGTGTGACCATGGCTCCCAACCGCCAGAGACAGCAGCGTCCCGGAGTGCCTGCGGAGCTGGTGAAAGAGGTGAAGGTGGAGTTTTTAAAAGAGGGAAAGACAGTGGCCTCGGCGGAAATTACCGACAACCACCAGAGGCTGTGCAGAATCGACGTGGAGCCTGTGGAAGCAGACACCATCAGAATAACGCCGGTGAATACCCATGGAGCCGAGAGGGTGGTCTTGTATGAGGCGAGGGTGTATTCTTAAAGGAGGAGGAACATCATGAGAGTTTCAACATCAACAGGAATCTGCTGCCGTGTACAGTGGAACAGCAAGGTGCATTTTACCTGTGAGGAGTCGGTGCGGGCTATTGCGGCGGCGGGGTATGACGCTGTGGACTTGTGCTTTGTAGTCTATGGGCGGGATGGATATCCTATGGCGGAGCCAAACTGGCGGGATTGGGTAAAACGGCAGAAGGAGGTCTGTGATGAGGTGGGACTGCCTGTTACCCAGAGCCATGCCCATTACTACAGCGCCTGGGACAGCAGAACCTACACCCCCCTTCAGTGGGAGGACAATACGGGACGTATCCTTCGGGATATTGAGGCCTCGGGAATCTGCAAGGTTCCCTGGGTAGTGATTCACCCGGATACGGCATGGAGCAGTGCCGGTTATTCACGCAGGCTTTCTCTGGAACAGGAGACAGAGCGGTTTAAGCGCTTCGGAGAGCTGGCTGCCAAGTGGAATGTGGGGCTGGCTGTCGAGAATATGATTGACAATAAGGCGGAGAGACGGTTTGGAGGAACGGCGGAGGATCTTCTGGAGCTTTTGGACCGGCTGGGAGACGACAGGCTTTTTGGGATCTGCTGGGATACAGGCCATGCCAATTTGAACCATTTGAATCAGGCAGACTCCCTGCGCCAGATCGGCACCCGCTTAAAGGCCCTGCATATCAATGACAACCGGGGCATGCAGGATGATCATGTGCTGCCCTATCTAGGCCATATAGAGTGGGCGCCTGTTTTAAAGGCTCTGAAGGAGATCGGATATTCAGGAGACTTTACCTATGAGATTCACAATTTTACCAGCGGTTTTGAACCAGGCTTTCTCCACACAGAAAGCATGAAGTTTGCCTGTATGGTAGGGAAGAACATGGTGAAGGAGCTGGAGAACAGTTAGTTCATTGCCTCTTCTGGGCGCCGGGCTCGTAGCGGTCAAAGATTCGGCGCTGGATTATGGCTTTGCAGTAGGCGTAGATTCCCGGGATAAAGATAAGCAGTATGGCGATGGACATGCCTGCCAGGGAAGACAGTGCCAGGATCAGAATGATCAAAAGGCTCCAGCCCAGATGACGTACCGACATAAGGAGAGAGTTTTTTAAGACCTGGCTTATGGTTCCTTCAAAGCGGGCCAGGTAGCTGAAGACCCAGACCCATAAAAGCAGAAACAGGCTGCCGCAGAAAAAGGGGACGATCTGAAACCAGACAGGAATCACATTCATTGTGAGGAATGCATAGAAATCTCCCCACAGCACCACAAGAAATACCAGCATCATCAGCCAGATACAGGTAGCCTGACGGAAATTGCGCTTAAAGGAATGAAAGAAAATGCGGGTCATGCCGCTTCCCTCATCCCGGCACAGCTTCTGCATGACGGCGTGGAGGGCAGTGGAGGAGGCCCCTATGGTAATGACAGGGACTGAGCAGATAAGCCACAGCAGGCTGGCACAGCATACATCCAGACCTCTGCTTAAAATCGTAAACAGAAAATTATCCTGATTCCATTTCATGATCAATACCAGGCCTTTCTTTTAGATAATGTATGATTATAATTTTATCATGCTGTCATAACATTGTCAATGTTCCGCAAAGATGTCATGACATATATAACTCACCAGGGAATTGCGGAACTACTTAATAAACTCATTGATGAGAGGAGAAAACATGAACCGGCTGCTTTTAGATGTGGATTTTAGCCAGATAGAAGGAAACCAGGTACATTCCCATACAGGGAACCCTGGAGTAATTCATGGTCAGATACAGACTGTCAGAGGCTATGATGGGCGGGGGGCCCTTTATTTTAATAATAAAGGCGGAGGAGAGGCAGACCAGTATGTGGATTTTGGCCCTCTGGATCTGGGATCTGCCAGCTTTACCATAGCCTTGTGGATGCGGACCCACCGAGACGGGTGCAATGGCTGGCCTTATGATGAGGTGATTCTGCCTGAGGAATTTGAACAGGGGACAGAGCGCACCAAAAGGCAGCAGCAATATGGAGGTGTGATTCTTGCCAACATGCCCTGGGACGGGGGTGTGGTAAAGAAAGACCAGGCAGGATTCTCTCTTGCCAATCTCCAGCAGCAGGTTTATTTTCATACCTGTTTCCAGGGGGAGGGCGGTGAGCCTCTTCGCCTGGGGTGTATGAAGGAGCCGGATGACGACAGATGGCACCTTTTGACCGTGGTATTTGACCGGGACGGTTTGGAACAGGTGTATTTGGACAATACGCTTTTAAAAGAGACAGATCTGAAAAATCATAAAGGCAGAGGAGCAGGCCGGGGCTCTTTGATTCTGGGAGCCGATGGAGAAGGAAAAAACGGTCTGGGGGAGATGGCAGTCAGCAGTCTTAGGATTTACAGTGAGGCATTACTTCCGGAGGAGATTGCTGCCAGGTACAGCCTGGAGGATATCAGGCGAATCAGAGAAGAACTGGGTCAGCGCCCCCTGCCGCCGGAGCTTTATGACGAAGAGGCAGTAAAGGAGATTATGGAAGCAGCCGGGAAGGCGGAGAGGGAAGCCCGGACACTGGAAGAGCGGTGGGAGAAGGAGGCAGTCTGTGATTGGAAGGAACAAAAAGGCCAGGCCGAGGCGCTTCACAGCCGTATCCTGTCTTCCTATGAAGCATTTCTTTTAAACACCAGGAAACCCGATGTTTCCTTCCTTTTGATCTCCGATGCCCATATAGAGGGGCCGGACATGCCCAAGGCTCTCACCTACGGACGGGCTCTTAAGTGGGCCAATGAATTGGGGGCACAGGCCTTTGCGGACTGCGGAGATTATTCTAACTTCGGCAAGGAGCCGGAACTGGAGGGCTACTGGCAGGCAGTGGAGAAAAACAGAGGAAACCTGGTGCCCTTGGTAACACTGGGAAACCACGAGACTCTGGAAAAAAGCAGCGAGGAGCTTAAGAGCTATCATCTGGGCAAGCTGGCAGCACTGGGCGCCGTTTTTGAGGGTTATGATAAGCTTTACTATGAATATACTGCCGGCGGCTGTCATTTTCTCGTGCTGTCTCAGATCAGCGATACCTACACCATCACCGGTTACAAGGGCATGTGGGTTCATGCAGCGGATCTGAAGAAGGCCCAGCTGACCTGGCTGGAAGACCGGCTCAAGGCCTGCAGCGGCCAGGGTAAGCCTGTATTTCTCTTTATCCACAACTCTGTCCGGGAGATTCTTGCCAGGCAGACAGACGGGAATTACAAGGAGCTGTCCATCATTCTTTCTTCCTGGGCTCATGAATTTTATCAGATCCTGGACCGGTATCCTGATGTGGTGATCTGCACCGGCCATGTTCATCACGGCTTAGGAGACAGCTGCGGCGCGGCCAGGACAAGGGCAGGCTATCACGTCGTTGATGTGCCCTGTTTTTCACACAATCAAAAGGGCTACGGCATGTCTCAGGTTCTGGGGGAGACAAAGCTCCACACCGGCTATATGGTCAGCGTGTTCGGCAGTAAGGTGCTTCTGCGTGCGGCGGAGTTTGAGAACAAATCCTGGCTCACCTCTTATGACCAGTTAATAGATGTGCAAAATCATTAAGAAGGAGAAGGAGCATTGATGAAAAAACCAAACATTGTATTGATTATGACAGACCAGCAGCGCAGGGATTCCCTGGGTGTGTACGGATGCGGATATGTGAGCACCCCGAATCTGGATCAGCTGGCCCAGGAGAGCACGGTCTACGATCATTGCTACTGCAATACTCCGGTCTGTACCCCCAGCCGGGCCAGTGTTATGACGGGAAAGAATATTACGGGACACGGAGTGTACAATCTTTTCGATATTCTGCCCCAGGAGGAAAGGCTGCTTCCTTCCTACCTGAAGGACCAGGGCTATACTACGGCCCTGATCGGAAAGCTCCATGTCAGCGGAATTGTTTTTGAACGGGATCACCGCAATGCCGGCGACGGCTTTGACTTGTATGAGCTGTGCCATGAGGCCAGCATCCACATGGACGGAAAGTATAATGGCTATGCACAGTGGCTGAAGGCAAAGGACCCGGAAGAATTTGAACGGGTGTACACAGAGGGAAGGAAAAGAAAGTTTCGCCCGGCCCAGACCCATTTCAGCACCTGGGTAGGGGAGCGGTCTGCAGAATATGTCCGGGAGGACAGAGACAAACCCTTCTTTTTGATGGCAGGGTTCTTTGATCCCCACAATCCCTACGACCATTATCCCAAGGAGGCGGCCCAGTGGCTGAATGAAGAATGTTATACAGAACCTGTCCGGTCAGATGCAGATTTCGACTGCCCGGAGGGGGTGAAGCTGGAGCGGGAGCTTCATGGAAGGAAGGAGCATCCCACTGATGAACAGATCCATCAGATGCGGAGAGACTATTTTGCCAGCATCTCATTTTTGGACCGGCAGGTAGGGAAACTGATTGAGGCCCTTAAAGAGGAGGGAATCTATGACAATACTCTCATTGTATTTACATCAGACCACGGAGACATGCTGGGAGACCATTATCTGTATACAAAGGGCTGTGATTTCTACGAGGACTGCACCAATGTTCCGCTGCTGATTAAGTACCCAGGCCAGAAGAGCATGGTTCGCAGTCAGCGCCTGGTACAGCTCAATGATCTGTTTTCCACTCTTTTGCAGGCAGGAGGAGGCGACCCTTCCATCCGCCCGGAGAGTATGGCTCTCCAGGAAGAGGAGCAGAGACCCTTTGCCATCTGCGAGTACCGGGGAAGCGGCAAATGTGATGATGATGTGTTCCCCTATCCGGTGCTGGCCACCATGTACCGAACCGAAAAATACAAACTGAACATGTATTATAATACCTGTGAGAATCAGCTGTTTGACATGGAGGAGGATCCGAAGGAGCTTCATGATCTTTCAAACAAACCGGAGTATATGGGCACTGTTCTCCATCTCATGCAGGAATATATGGGGTATCAGGCTAAAGAGGATCACAGGATGAACGCCGCCAGGGGAGGCAGGTCGGAGACCCCTGATTTTGCCAATGTACCTGTCCGTAAGGCCCATACATGAAAGGAAACAGAGATGAAAAAAGAAATCTTATGCTATGGTGATTCTAACACCTGGGGCTCCATACCCAGGTGGAAGGATCTGGGGATTCCCTCGGAGCGCTATGACCAGGATACCAGATGGACCGGGCGTCTGGCCAAGGCCTTAGGGCCGAACTATCATATTATTGAGGAGGGGTTAGGGGGCAGGACTACGGTCTATGACATGCCGGGTAAGGCTTATGTCAATGGCCTTCCTTACCTGCTGCCCTGTCTTTTGACCCACAGGCCTCTTGATCTGGTGGTGCTCATGCTTGGATCCAATGATCTGAACCTGTCGATTCAGCCGGAGGAAGAACATTTGGGAGACGGAATCCGCACCCTCATCAAAATCATACAGGACACGCCGGCCTGCGGGAGAAATAATACGCCGCCGCCTATTCTGCTTCTGGCCCCATCGGACATCTGTGAGGCCAAAGGCCGTACCGAGGTTTACCCTAAATTCGGATGTGATAAAGGCCGCCGGCTTTCCCTCATGTTTCCGGAAGTTTACAGGCAGGCGGCACAGGAGCTGGGGTGCTACTTTCTGGATGCCTCCCGATTTACGGGTCCCAGCGAGGCCGATGGGCTCCACTGGATGCCGGAATCCCACAGGCAGCTGGCAGAAGCCCTGACCGAGGAGATAAAGAAAATTTTTGGGGAAAAGTGATGTTACTGTTCCCAGTTTCCCTGTGAACGTAACTGCATATGCCCATTTTAAATTGCCTGCGGCAATGGGGCATATGCTTTGGCTCCATAACTGTATAGGCTCATGACTAATCAGCAGAGTGATTAGTCATGGTGTGAACAGTAACAAAGTGATAACATTGTAAAAGAAGAAAAAAGGAAAACATTGACAATATCCTTACATATCTATATAATGTCTTTAACTACTGGAACACGGAAAGGACGACCGGACATGTCTCTTTACACAAAAATCGCGGACAGTATTTTAGAGAAGATCAAATCCGGGGAGTGGGTTCCCGGCCACATGATGCCATCGGAGAAGGAGCTGTGTGCGCAGTTTAAAGTAAGCCGCCCTACGGTGCGCGCCGCCTTGTCCACTCTGGTGAATCAGGGCTATGTAGTCAGGGTGAAGGGAAAGGGCTCTTTTGTGTCCAGGCCTAAGGTAATGGAGGATACCACAATTTTTATTGAAAGCTTCAGCAAAGAGATGAGAGCCCGGGGCATGGAGATCAAGACAGAGGTGCTGGAGCAGAGGGTGATACCTTCAGATGAAGATGTGGCGGAGCATCTGGGGCTTCATCCCGGAGACGAGGTGTTCAAGCTCTCCAGGCTGCGGTATGTGAAGGACTCTTTTGACAAAGGGCCTATTGTATACAATATCACCTATATTCCTACCCAGTATATATTTCTTCAGAAGGAGGATTTTGAGCAGGAATCCCTGACTAGTATTTTTAAACGGAATCATTTACAGCGCCGGCATCTGAAAAAGAACATCAGCGCAGTGTTGATTACCAGCCGTCTGGCAAGAATCCTCGGAGTGGAGGATGGGAGCCTGGGAATCCTGATTCATTCCGTAAGCTTTCTGGAGGACAGGGAGCAGGTTGTGGAATATACGCTGAGCTACTACCCGTCAGACAGGAATACCTTTATATTACATATGAGCGTGTAAAAGGCTGCGAAAGCAGCCTTTTATATTCCCCGGGAAAGGGGGAAACAGTTGATTTATCCCTCCAATGTTGGTATAATTTTCCCTAATGAAAAGAAATAAAATAGGTGATTGCGTAAGTCAAAGCCAGGAGAATATTCAGTTAAGTTTTGAGTTTCGCAAACGCCTAAAGAATTAAAAACAGAGAGGAGAAGGCAGCTATGTGGGGAATGATCGCAACTTGGAGGATGGCTTTGGAGGGCGTGACGAAGGGCGCCGGTATGCTGGAGCAGGGGGCGGACGCAGGGGATGCCGTGGAAGCGGCGATCCGGGAGGTGGAAGATTTCCCCTATTATAAATCCGTGGGCTACGGCGGCCTGCCCAATGAGGATATGGAGGTGGAGCTGGACGCGGCCTACATGGATGGGGATACCCTGGATGTGGGAGCTGTGGCGGCTATCAGGGATTATGCCAACCCTGTGTCCATTGCCCGCCGGTTAAGCAGAGAGAAGGTAAACAGCGTCCTGGTAGGCGAGGGTGCGGAGAGATTTGCCCATAAGGAAGGCTTTGAGCGTAAGAACATGCTGACAGACAGGGCCAAGGCCTTTTACCGGAAACGAAAAAAAGAGGATGAACAGGAATTAAGGCCTTATGCAGGGCATGACACCGTTGGTATGGTATGCCTGGACTGTAAAGGGAAGATGACGGCGGCCACATCCACCAGCGGGCTGTTTATGAAGAAAAAAGGCCGGGTAGGAGATTCTCCCATTGTAGGGTCGGGATTCTATGCGGACAGTAAGGTGGGGGGAGCAAGCGCCACTGGGCTGGGGGAAGACCTGATGAAGGGATGCATTTCCTATGAGATCGTCAGGCTGATGAAGGAAGGGCTTCATCCTCAGGAGGCCTGCGAGAGGGCGGTGGGCCTTCTTGACAGAGAATTAAAAGAGCGCCGGGGCAAAGCCGGAGACTTGTCCCTAATCGCCATGAACAATAAAGGGGAATGGGGCGTTGCCACCAATATCCAGGGCTTTTCCTTTGCCGTGGCGTCTTGGGGGGAGGAGCCTAAGGTGTACCTGGTGACCCCCGGGGAGGATAGCCGCTGTACCTTTGAGGAGGCGTCCCAGGAGTGGATGGAGGATTACATGAGGACAAGAATGGCTCCGGTGGAGGAGTAGGATCATCAGGGCCAGGTGCAGTATCCTGGCCCTGATAGTATCTTGCGGGAAGGAAAAGATGGGGAGATGGAAGAAAAGATTATACAGAAGGTGGAAAGCCTAAAGGACCAGATGATAGACGGGATTTTGGAATTGGTGAAGATTGACAGCGTCGAGACCAAGCCGGAGCCCCAGGCGCCCTTTGGCCACGGAGTGAAGGCAGCTCTTGAGAAAGCGCTGGAGCTGGCAGGGTACCTGGGATTTGACTGTGTGAATCTGGACAACTATATAGGCTATGCCCAGTACGGCCGGGGCGAGGACTACGTGTGCGCCATGGGACATGTAGATGTGGTGCCTGCCGGAGACGGATGGAAACAGCCGCCTTTCAGTGGATATATGGAAAACGGGGTGATCTACAGCCGTGGGATTCTGGATAACAAAGGGCCGATTTTGTCCTGCCTTTACGGCCTTTATGCCTTAAAGGAGCTGGGATATGAACCAAAACACAGAATCCGGATTATTTTCGGCTGTGACGAAGAATCGGGGTTTGAGGATCTTCACTACTATCTGAAAAAGGAGAAGCCGCCTCTCTGGGGATTTACGCCGGACTGCAAATTCCCCGTGGTCTATGGCGAGCGGGGCAGGGCCATAATCCGGGTGAAGGGCCAGGAGCTGGAGCCGTTTTTTGAATTTGTCACCCAGTATTTTATCGGGGCCAATAATACAGGGGACCGGCTGGGAATTGATTTTTCCCACAAGGAGTACGGAACCATGGAGATGAGAGGGTATAAGCTGGGAATAGAAGGCCAGATTCCTTATTTTGAGGCCTCTCTAAGCTATCCTGCAGGCAGCAGTATTCATGAGATTTTAGAGAGGATTCAGGGGAAGGCAGGGGAACTCTGTGTGGAGCTGAAGCACAATTACAATCCTGTGGTTTTCGACAAGAAGAGCCCCCTTGTCCAGGCTTTAAAGGAATGCTATGAGAGAATGACAGGAGAGGATGGAACTCCCGTAACGACCACGGGAGGGACATACGCCAAGGCCATGCCCAATATGGTGCCCTTTGGGCCAAGTTTCCCCGGACAGAAGGGAATCGGACATAACCCCAACGAGTGGATGACCGTGGAGGATCTGGTGAAGAATGCCAAGATCTACGCTCTGGGCCTGTACCGCATGGGGAATCTTTAAGAAAGTGGAGGTAATGGGATGAATCCTGTTGTGGAAATTTGCTGCGGAAGTTATTATGATGCCTGGCAGGCAGCTCAGGGAGGGGCCTGGCGTATCGAGCTGAACGGGGCCTTAATGCTTGGAGGCCTGACTCCCACTACGGCCACGGTTTCCATGGTGAAGGAAGACTTAAACCTGAAGGTGGTAGCTATGGTAAGGCCCCGGGGCGCTGGGTTCTGCTATCTTAAAGAAGAGCTGGCCGTGATGGAGCGGGAGTGCCGGGAGGTCCTGGAAGCAGGGGCTGACGGAGCCGCCTTCGGATGCCTTAAGGAGGATGGTTCTCTGGATCAGGAGAGCAATAAGAGGATTTTGGATATTATTAAAGGCATGGGACGGGAGGCCGTGTTCCATCGGGCCTTCGACTGTACGGACGACCCCTTTAGAACCATGGAGCAGCTGATTGACTTAGGGATGGACCGGGTGCTTACCAGCGGATTAAAGCCTACAGCCATGGAGGGGCGGGAGATGATCCGGCAGCTGCAGGAGGCTTATGGGGAAAGAATTCAGATTCTGGCAGGAAGCGGCGTCAATGGTGAGAATGCACGGGGACTATTAGAGTATACAGGGATCAGCCAGATACACAGCTCCTGCAAGACGTGGAGGGAAGACCCCACTACGGTGAGAAACCAGGTATCCTACAGCATAGCCGGGGGAGACAAGACCATGTGTTATGATGTGGTTTCGGCAAAGCTGGTTGAAAAACTCATAAAGAGAAGCCGGGGGATTTGACACAGTGATTCAGTTTCCGGCAAGGGAATCCTACGATGAAAATAGCCGCCTACTATTCCCAGATCCATACAATACATCCTGAGCTGTATCCATGGCCTCGCATTTGAAAAACCATATGATCAATCCTCCCGAAACCGCAGCCGGTGATTTCGGGAGGATTTTTGTAGAGATGCGAATCCTTTTTACAAAAAATCGTAACGACTGCCCAAAGCTTGTAAACGGTGTTTGAGGTTTAGCTGAAACTATTGTAAAAAGGAAAGAGAAAAACTAAGATATGTTCAGAAAAGAAGGAGAAGGGGATGCAAAGATGAAAGATGAACGTATGAAAACGGAGGATCCGAGAAAGCTGCTCATCCAGCTTTCCATTCCGGCTATCTGTGCCCAGATCGTCACCCTGCTGTACAACACCGTGGACCGTGTCTATATCGGAAGAATGGAGGATGGCACTATGGCCATGGCCGGAATCGGGCTGTGCGTACCCATTACCATGGTGCTGTCAGGCCTTTCGTCTCTCTTTGGCAGAGGCGGTTCCCCTCTGGCGGCTATCAGTCTGGGAAAAGGGGACAGGGAGGAGGCAGAGCTGTTTTTGGGCAACAGCTTTTTTGGCCTGGTAGTCACATCATTTTTAGTGATGGCGGGAACTCTCATATTCCGGAAGCCTCTGCTCACTATGTTCGGAGCCAGTGAAAATACCATGTGGTACGCGTCAGAGTATCTGACGGTCTATCTCTACGGCACCCTGTTTGTCCAGATCACAGTGGGCATGAACTATTTCATTACCACTCAGGGATTTGCCAAGACGGCCATGATCACCACCATGCTGGGAGCGTTTCTCAATATTATTCTTGATCCCATCTTTATGTTTCAGCTGAATATGGGGATTAAGGGGGCGGCTCTGGCCACAGTCGTATCCCAGATGGTATCCTGTGTCTTTGTCATGTGGTTTCTGCTGGGGAAGAACACAAAGCTTTGTCTCCGCCTTAAGAATATGAGAATAAAAAAAGGGATTCTCACCAGAGTCCTGGTTCTCGGGGCCTCCCCCTTTTTTATGACTACATCAGAGGGGATTATGCACATCTGCTTTAATATGCAGGTGTTAAAGTACGGAGGGGACTTAGCAGTCAGCGCCATGACTATCCTGTTCTCCATGTTTCAGTTTATCAACCTGCCCCTGACCGGTGTGGCTCAGGGATCCCAGCCCATTGTCAGCTTTAACTACGGGGCAGGAGATTACGGCCGGGTGAAAAAGACCCTTAGGTATGCCATCATTGCCTGCACGGCCTTTTCTCTGTGCGGCACCACCCTTATGCTTCTCTTCCCGGCCTTTTTTATCCGCCTCTTTAACTCGGACCCGGCTTTGGTAAGCCTGGGAGCAAGGATGCTAAGAGTCTATATATTCGGCTGCTTTTTTATCGGAGCCAACAGTCTGTACCAGCAGACCTACACCTCCATGGGGGAGGGAAGGATGTCTTTCTTCTTCGCCTTTTTCAGAAAGGTGATTCTTCTGATCCCTCTTTTGTATATTCTGCCTTCTGCCCTTCCCTGGGGAGTCATGGCAGTGGCGCTGGCAGAACCGGTGTCGGATCTTATGACCACATTCTGCAATAAGCTTTATTTTGACAGGTTTATGAAGAAGAAATTAAGTTCGATCTAAGGGCGGAAGGGATGGAAGATGATGTTTTTTAGAAAATATAAGAACAGTTATTTCAGCTATTTCCTGATGTATAATTTTTACTATCTGTCATGGGCCCTGTTCAGCGCGTTGATCTCGGTCTACCTTATGGGTAAGGGATACAGGGCCAGCCAGGTCTCTCTGGTGGTATCGGCCTCTTTTCTGGCTTCCATGATTACACAGCCGGTTATCGGTACATGGAATGACAGATACGACATGAAGAAGGTAGATACGCTTCTGTTTATTCTTGCGTCAGCCGGCGCAGTCGTTTTCATGCTGTCAGACAGTCTGGTGATGATAACCATAAGCTACAGCGCCGTGCTGGTAATGATCAACGGTGTGAATCCCGTTATGGAGAAAATCGCCACCACATCGCCGTACCCATACGGAAAAATTCGGGTATGGGGAACCATCGGATATGCCCTGGGTTCTCAGCTGGCCGGTATTTTATATGACAGAATATCGCCGGAATCTGTTTTTATCGCCTTTGTGCTGGCTATGCTTTTGTGCATACTGGGCCTTCTGGGCACAGAACCGGCAGCCGGAGCCGACAGGCGGAAAAGGGAAGAAAAATCAAAAACAGCAGAGCTGTTTAAGAACCGGAAATATATCTACTATCTGTGCATCTGCGTGATGTTTTACGGAACCACCAATATGGGCAACACCTTTATCCCGGCCATGCTTACCTATAAGGGATTGGATGTGGGGATTGCCTCTACGATTTTATCCGCCGCGGTTTTCTGTGAAGCGCCTCTGGTCTTATTATCCTATCGCTTCATGGATAAGATATCTAACAAGGTTCTGCTGTCCGTATCAATGGGGCTGGTGTGTATCCAGTGTGCGGTATATGGCTTTAATCTGCCTATGCCCTTTGTGATTTTGACAACACTGCTGGCAAAGCATCCGGCTACTATGCTGTATATCATGGTAAATCTGAAGGTGATCAATACGCTGATTGATGAAAAGCAGCAGATCACGGCGCTGGCCTTTGTGGCGACTCTTAAGAATCTGGCGGCCATTGTGTTCCAGAACATAGCGGGACATATTTTGGATGCAGCCGGCTATTCTTACTTATTCTGTATCTGTTTTATCTGCATGCTGGGCGGGCTTGTGCTCCTTGCCTTTTTCAGGATTGACAGCGGAAACGATAAACGGCTGTTTGGTTAGAACGCCCTATGGCCTGTCAGTGGCTCCATACTGTTTGTCAAGCCAGGCTTTCAGCCATTCAAGGAAGATATCCACAATAGGAAGACGATCAAATTTTGTATGCCAAAGCAATTATTGATTTAATTTTTGCTGCCGTTATGGCGTCTACGCTTGAGATTGGAGTCTGCCTTGCATCTTTACCTGGCCGGACTTGTGAACCGCTATGCAGGGGCGAAAATCCTGGACAAAGGAATCTCTACGGCAAAGGAGCGGGGACTGATGATTTTTGCTCCTCGGCTTTAAGCATATCAATAAAGTCAAGCATATACCGGGGAAGGACTGCGCTTTTGCGCCAAAATACCTTCCATTCCACTTTTTGAGACAGGTCGCCGGTGAGGAAATAACAGCTGGGTAAGGGATAATCCATGGTGCGGATGTAAGCTTCTGTAGTGAAAGATATTCCTAATCCTTCAGAGGCCATCTGACAGCCAAGACTGATGGCTTTGATCGGACGTATAGTTTGAGGATTGGCTTTGCAGTACTGGATAGCATCATCTATAAGGAAGCGGATGGAATATCCTTTGTCAGGGACATAAAAAGTCTCTTTTTCCACATGTTTTAAATCCAGGTAAGGGAAAGGGCAGCCGCCGACAGGGCGTGCGTAAGCGGCAGCAGGGTGGTTGGCCGGGAGAACCAAGAGCAGATGTTCGCTGCATACAGGCTGTGAGTTCAGCTCAGGAAACTGCAGATCTTTATTGGCATAAATGAGATCTACTTTGCCTTCGGTGAGAGCTTCAAAAAGCTGTTCCAGATGATCGTTATAGAGAATCGCATCAATATTGGAGTGAAGTTCCTTAAACTGCCGAAACAGCCGGGGCATCAGGAAATGAGAACGCTTCTCTAAGCATCCCACGCACAGCTGGCCCTGCTGTTCCTTCTTTAAAGCGGCTGTCTCCAATTCAAAATTCTTGGAAATCACCATAATCTGGCGTGCATACTTAATGTAAACCTGGCCGGTCTGAGTGGGTATTAACCTTTTGCCGACCCGTTCAAAAAGCATGGTTCCGGCGTTTTTTTCCAGCTTGGAAAGAAAGATGCTAAGGGTGGGCTGAGTGACATGAAGATATTCAGATGCCTGGGTAATACTGAGGTATTTGTCCAGGGCCAAAATATACTCTTCTTCTCTTGTGTTCATCGATATTCCCCCCGTACTCAAAAATATAAAAATTGTCAATGATTTCAATAAAAATAATAAATTTGTATTTATATATTTTCTTAATTATAATATAAGCATAGGGGAGACGTCAATCCTAATGCTAAGGATTCAAAAAAGATGCCTCTATACCATTATAAGATTGTGGGAAAGAGAGATTGGAAAGATATGGAACAGAGAAAATCTATGGGCAGCAGTATGATGATGCTTTTGACGGCTTTTATTTTTGGTATTGCTTTTGTAGCTCAAAGTGACGGAATGAATTATGTTGGAGGCTTTACCTTTGTGGGATGCCGGTATCTTTTGGCCGGAGCCGTACTGATACCTGTGATCGCCATCTTCCGCAGGAAGGACAGGAATCGGTTGAGGGCTATGAGCAGCCAGGATTATGTGGCCTATAATAGAAACAGTCTGGTGGGAGGTATATGCTGCGGATTCTGCCTGTTTGTGGGAACTTCCCTTCAACAGTTCGGAGTGGCTTACACCACGGTGGCCAATGCCGGATTTATCACCAGCCTTTATATTGTTATGGTACCTTTGGCGGGACTTATATTCCTGCATAAGAAAGTTGAAAAAAAGATTTGGATCGGTGTGGCGCTGGCATTGGCGGGAATGTATCTGCTGTGCATCAAGGAAGGATTCACTGTGTCTAAGGGGGATTTGCTGGTGCTGCTGTGCGCGGCAGGTTTTACTCTCCATATCCTGACAATCGACTATTTTGCACCGAAAGCGGATGGGGTGCTCATGTCGTGTATACAATTTTTTACCACGGGGCTCCTGGGATGCATGGCTATGTTTATTCTGGAACAGCCAAGTTGGAACGGGATTTTCGGGGCCTGGATTTCCATTGTATTTGCCGGTGTAGTATCGGGCGGAATCGGCTATACCATGCAGATTGTAGCTCAAAAGAATCTGGATTCCGCCATTGCTTCCTTGATTCAGAGCCTGGAATCCGTATTTTCCCTTCTGGCAGGCTGGGTGCTTTTGGGGCAGAAGCTATCGGCGAAGGAACTAAGCGGCTGCGGATTGGTGCTTGGGGCAATAATTCTGGTACAGATCCCGTGGGGAAATCAGAAAAGGCAGCAGTATCCAGTAACCGTTGCAAAGAAAGGAGAATTGTGGGATAATGGGGTGTGAAAAATGAAGGTAAGGACTCCGAACGCATAGGAAGAGTCTGGGGAGGAGAACATTCACATGGGGATGGCGGCAGTATTGTCAAGAGCAGCGTGTTTTATTGGAATTATTATCCTGGGATACGGTTTGAGGAGGATAGGTTTTTTTAAGGAAGAAGACTTCCATGTACTGTCGAAGATTGTACTTAAGATCACGCTGCCGGCGGCCATTGTATTCAGCTTTGCCGACAAGGAGATCAATCCCTCCATGCTGATCATCAGCCTTCTGGGTCTTTCGGGAGGCCTGGTCTATATTGCCGCAGGCTTTCTTATGAATGTAAGGGCTTCAAGGGAGCGGAAGGCATTTGAGATCTTAAATATGTCAGGATACAATATCGGGAACTTTACGCTTCCCTTTGTCCAAAGCTTTTTAGGGCCTTCGGGGGTGGTTGTCACCAGCCTTTTCGACACAGGCAATGCGGTGGTGTGCCTGGGAGGCGCCTACAGCGCCGCGTCTATGGTAAAGGGGGAGAGCAAAGGAGTTCCGGTGGTGCAGATCGTAAAAACGCTGGCAAAGTCCGTGCCCTTTGACACCTATCTGATCATGACCATTCTGTGCCTTTTGGGAATCCGCCTTCCTGCCCAGGCCGTGTCCTTTGCGGGAATTATCGCGGATGGCAATGCATTTATGGCCATGCTCATGATCGGAGTGGGATTTAAACTGTCCGGAGACAGGTCTCAGACAGGAACCATAATAAGGATTCTGGCGGTGCGGTACGGCATAGCGGCAGTTTTGTCGGCAGTATTCTATTTCCTTCTGCCCATGCCATTAGAGTACCGGCAGACACTGGCAATCCTGGTGTTTGCACCGATTGCTTCCGCTGCGCCGGCCTTCACTGCAGACTTAAAAGGGGATATCGGGCTGTCCAGCGCCGTGAATTCCATATCGATCCTGATCAGTATCTGCTGTATTGTGGGTGTGGTGGGAGTTATCTTATAGGAGGCATCATGATGTACACAATCATTAAGAACGCAGCTGTTTTCGATGGCGTATCCGAAAAACTTCTGGAGGGACATGCCATTGTATTGGAGGAAGGGATCATCCGGGAGGTGGCCCCTCAGGACATGCTTTCCGTGGAGAATGCCCGTGTTGTGGATCTGGAGGGCTATACGGTTACGCCGGGATTTATAGACTGCCATATGCATATGCTTCTGGAGGAGGTGCAGGACAAGGAGACGTCTCTGTCTATCTCCTCACCGGGAGGGGAGATGCTGGATATGGCCCAAGCCGCAGTGGCTTACCGGGGAGTGAGAAGCTGCCGTCGGATGTTAGAGGCCGGCTTTACCACAGTGGTGGATGGAGGAGGCAGCAATTATATTGAGTGCGCCTTAAAGGAGGCCATTGCAAAAGGGTATTTTGAGGGCCCGGATCTGTACATTGCAGGAAAGCAGCTTACCACGAACAAAGCCCATTTTGCCGGATTCTCCACGGAGCCCTACGGCCCTTACGGAATGCGCAAGGCAGTCCGGGATCTGATGTACCACAGTGTGGATCATGTTAAGCTGCAGCTGAGTCCTCCTATCCGCATGGTGGGGCGCAATTCCGACGCCTGCGACTTTACGGAGGAGGAGATCGGTGCGGCAGTTGACGAGGCCCACAATTACGGTGTTCCCGTTCATGCCCACTTGAGAGGGCCTAAGGCTGTTAAACGCTTTCTGCGGTGCGGCGGCGATCTGGTGGTTCACGGAACCGGCATGGACGAGGAGGGGATTGAGATGATGCTGAAAACAGGAAGGTATCTGCTCCCCACGCTGCTGTCTCCTGCGCCCGCGCCATCCCAGGCCCTGTTAAACGCCAAGCCCAAAGCGGTCATTGATCTTCTGGCCCGGACGGCAGAGAGACACTGGGACAGCGCAAGGCGGGCATATGAAGCAGGGGTGAAGATGGCCTTTTCTACCGATGCAGGCGCCCTGGGAATCCAGATCGGGACCAATGCCCTGGAATTTGCCAATCTGACTGCCATAGGCATGAGCAATGTCCAAGCCCTTCGGGCCGCAACCTCAGAAGGAGCTAAGGCTATTGGCCGCGAAGGCTCCATAGGGCTAATCAAAAAAGGATACCGGGGGAATTTTGCTGTTCTTGAAGGGAATCCTCTCAAGGACATCGCAGCAGCCCGGCGGGTGGTGTGTACCTTTAAAGATGGAAGAATTGTAAGTGACCGGAGGCAGACTTGTCATGAAGGAGGGACAATATGATGTATTCATTTCAGGATTTAACAGACATTATCGCAAAGCTCCGCTCAGAGGAGGGATGTCCCTGGGACAGGGAGCAGACCTTTGAGAGCTTGAAAAAGTGCCTGGCTGACGAAGCCCAGGAGGTCTATGATGCCGTGGACAACCAGGACATGGACAATCTCTGCGAGGAACTGGGAGATGTGCTCCTGCAGATCATGCTCAACAGCCAGATTGCCAGAGAAAAAGGCGCATTTACGATTGATGATGTAATCGATGGTCTCTGCCGCAAAATGATACGCCGTCATCCCCATGTATTCGGGGGTGTGAAAGTGAACTCCGTAGAGGAAGGGCTGGCTCTTTGGAATGCAATAAAAGCACAGGAAAAAGCCGAAAGACCTTGACAAACCATGGTAAAAAAGCTATAGTAAAAAAGCTACAAAATTGAGTATGGTTTATAGAATGGCGTATGATACTGCCATGGTCTATTTAGGAGGAAGATTTCAATGAACAAGACAGAGTTGATTGCAGCAGTAGCTGAAAAGGCAGAGATTTCTAAAAAAGATGCAGAAAAAGCCGTTAAGGCTTTTGTTGATGTAGTATCCGAAGAATTGGTGAAGGGTGAGAAGGTTCAGATCGTAGGATTTGGTACGTTTGAAGTGATTGAGAGGAAAGAAAGAGAAGGAAGGAATATGCTCAAAGGCGGCGAGCCTATGATTATTGCTGCCTCCAAAGCACCTAAGTTCAGACCAGGAAAAGCATTAAAAGACATGGTAAATGCATAATAACATATGAGATTAGATAAATTTTTAAAAGTTTCGCGATTGATTAAGAGAAGGACCGTGGCCAATGAGGCCTGCGATGCAGGACGGGTATTGGTGAATGATAAACCGGCCAAAGCGTCTCTGAATGTAAAGGCCGGAGATACCATAGAGATCCATTTTGGAACGAATTCTGTGAAAGTAGAAGTTCTGGATGTCCAGGAGACAGTAAAGAAGGACGAGGCAAAGGAACTTTATCGTTATATTTAACGCATAAACAGTCAGACCTCCTAATATACTTAACCAAGAATGTAGGTATATTGGGAGGTCCTTTTTATGGAAGAGAAGGCGGGCATGAGGCCCCATCGGCTGATGATGTTAAACCGCGGTACCTTAAGCATTACCGGAATCCGCAATGTGGTGTCATTTGACGAGATCCAGATTATACTGGATACCGATATGGGACTTCTTACGATGAAGGGAAAAGACCTGCATGTAAGCCGTCTGACCCTGGAGAAAGGGGAAATAGACGTGGATGGAACGGTGGACAGCCTGGTATATTCTTCTAACGAATCATACCGCAAGTCAGGCGAATCCCTGTTTAACCGGCTGTTCCGGTAAGGAGGGCTTATGAGTGTCACCATCCGTTATGAGGCCTGGCTGTTTCTCATGAGTGTGGGTACAGGTGTGGGACTTTCCATAGTTTATGACTGTCTGCGTATCTTCCGGCTTTTTTGTCCCCACAATGCATGGGCGCTGGGAACTGAAGATCTGATTTATGGTATTTACTCTGCAGTTATGACCTTTGCCCTTTTATATGAGCAAAATGATGGGAATCTGCGGGGATACTGCATCGGCGGAGTGATCCTGGGCATGGCAGTCTATGAGAATCTGGTGAGCCGCAGGGTGCTAAAATGCTTGCAAAAGAGAGTGGAATGGCTTAAAATGAAAATACGAAGACATCAGAACCGGTCAAAGCAGGTGAGAAGATGAGAGAGACGAGAAGATCTGTGCGCAAAAGACGAGAACGCCTGGGCAACCGTATGGCTCTGGTGGGGGTTACATTTGTGGTTATCAGTCTGGCAGTGGTGGTGAATTTTCGCGGCGCAGAGCTGAGAAAAAAGGATTTGTCGTACCAGATGAGGGAGGAGAGCTTAACCAAGCTTTTGGACCAGGAGAAGGAGCGTGCCGAGGAGCTGGAGGAAGAAAGAATCTATATCCAGACGAAAGAATATATAGAAAAAGTGGCGAAAGAAAAGCTGGGCCTGGTGAATCCGGATGAGATTCTGCTGAAACCTGAAAGATAGATAGGAGCGGCTTGAGGCCAGACAGGACTGCGGAATTTGTCGAAGGATTTTTCGGACAAGCCGTGTTGATTTGACAAATATTTCCCTTTTGACAGTGTACAATGCATATGGGGATTTCCGCCTTGGGGCGGAGTCCGTATGTGAAGTCAGGAGGGATTTTTGTGTTTATCAGGAAGAACAGCCATAGAGATATGGCGGATATTCATGTATATACAGCCAGGAAATTAAGCGGAATGGCCGGATCTCTGGAGGCATTGGCCAAAACCGTAGATCGAGAGGCCTCCCATGGGAGAAGCCTGAACAGAGAGGATGGCCTGGCGGCTCTGCAGATGGCAGGGGCTATGGTTTGCGGGGAATGCTGCAAATGCAATCTGTATTCGGACAGCGAGAAGGAGGACAGCTATTATCTGTACTATCTGTTGAGAGCCTTTGAGCAGAAGGGCAATGTAGACCTTGAGGATATGCCCAGGCTTTTTCGAGAGACCTGCGGGCACAAGGAAGATTATGTAGGCCAGCTGAACCGCAACCTGGGGAGAGCTACCATGAATCTTACCTGGAAAAACAGGTTTTTGGAGAGCCGGGACACTATCATCACCCAGTTTCGGGAGCTGGCGGTGATCCTGGAAGAATTTGCCAGGCAGATGGAGGAGGCAGTGGACGTAACATCCGAGACAGAGCCCGTGATCCGAAGGGTTTTTCTCCGCCATCATATGGTTATCGATCACATGCTGATGATGGAATATGACAATAAAAGAAGAGAGGCGTTTATCACCGTGAGAACCAACAATGGGCGTTGTGTTATGTCCAGGGAGGCGGCCGAATTTTTAGGACAGGCCTTAGGCGACAGGCCCTGGATGGCTGCAAGGGACAGCAAGGCCATTATCAACCGCCAGTTTTCCACCATACGGTTTGTGGAAGAAGGCTCCTACCGTGTCATGTGGGGAGTAGCCCGGGCTGCAAAAAACGGCGAGAATGTGTCGGGGGACAGCTATACTTTTTCCAGAAGCACACCGGGGCAGGCGATTATGAGTTTGTCCGATGGCATGGGAAGCGGAGAGCGGGCAGAGAGGGAGAGCAGGCAGGTAGTGGAACTGGCAGAGCAGCTGCTGACAGCAGGATACACTCCCAGAGCCACCTTAAAGCTGGTGAATACGGTGCTTCTTATGGCCGGGGAGGAGCAGCACCCGGCCACCATTGACCTGTGCTGTATCGATCTCTACACAGGCGTCCTGGAAGCCATGAAGTTAGGAGCAGTGGCCACATATATTGTAAGCGAGGCAGGAGTGGAGCTTCTGGAGGCAGCCCAGGCTCCGGCAGGAGTCTTGGGTCAGGTGGAGCCGGTCCTTTTGTCACAGAAGCTGTGGGATGACAACTGGGTGGTTATGGTCAGCGACGGAGTGCTGGAGGCATTGCCGGGAGACGACAAAGAGCAGGTGCTAAAGGAATATCTGGAAGAGACCATGGGAAGAAATCCTCAGGAGATGGCAGAAGAGATTCTTGAATTTGCCATGTCCTTTTCTCAGGAGAACCGGGACGATATGACGGTCCTGACAGCAGGAATCTGGAAGAAGGCTGCCGGGGTCAAAGGATAAAAACAGGTGGGAAAGACATGCAAAAGAAGATAGAGGCCTATATCAGGGAACATCATATGATCAGGGAGGGAGACCGGGTAATTGCGGCAGTGTCAGGCGGCGCAGATTCCGTTTGCCTGCTCCGCCTGCTGGTGGTACTCCGGGAAAGGATAGGATTTACTATCGAGGCGGTTCATGTCCATCACGGACTGCGAGGCCGGGAAGCAGACCGGGATGCACAATATGTCAGGGAACTTTCAGCAGCGTGGGAAGTTCCCTGTCTTGTGGTGTTTAGGGACGCAGCTGCATATGGAAAGGAACAGGGACTCAGCGTGGAGGAGGCAGGGAGAGAACTTCGCTATCAGGCCTTTTTCCAGGAGGCGGGGGCTTATGAACGGGCACGGATTGCCGTGGCTCATCATCAGGAGGATCAGGCGGAGACTATCCTCCACAACTTGTTTCGGGGAAGCGGCCTAAGGGGCCTGGGAGGCATGGCTCCCGTCAGGGACAATATTATAAGACCTCTCCTCTGTGTGGGCCGTCAGGAGATCCTTGATTATCTGAGACAGGAGAAGCTGTCCTATTGTCAGGACTCAACCAACGAATCATTGGACTATACCAGAAATAAACTGCGCAAGAACGTGATTCCCATGGTTTGTCAAGATGTAAACTTTAAGGCAGTGGAGCATATTGTGGCAGCAGGGGAGCGGCTGCGCCAGGCGGAAGAATATTTTTGCCGGGAAGCAAGGGAGATCTGGAGAAAGGAAGGGCAGCTCCAGAAGAACCCGGACAGATGCAGAATCCCGGCCAATGTTCTCAGCCAGGTTCCGGAGATCCTTAAGGGATATGTGGTGAGAGAGATGATAGGGGAACTGGAGCGTTCCCAGAAGGATATGGGATCATGCCATATCTCTCAGATCCTTAAACTGGCTGACAAGGGCACGGGGAAGTGCTGTCATCTTCCCAGAGGATTAAAAGCCTGGAGGGAATATGACATGATTTGTCTGGAAAAGTCAGACGGCAGGGCTCAGCACTTAGAAGAGGACAGAGCCGTTTTGGAATCTTCTCTTTCCTTTGAGAAGATTCCGGCCTCTGTTTTGAGAGAAAAATACCAGAAAATTCCCGAAAATAAGTATACGAAATGGTTTGACTATGATAAAATAAAAGGTACGTTATCTGTGAGGACCAGAAGAACCGGCGATTATTTTATGATACAAGGCGGCAGGAAGACAGTAAAGGCATTTATGATTGATGAGAAAATTCCTAAAGAAGAGCGGAATAAAATTCTGCTTCTTGCAGAAGGGCAGCATGTGCTTTGGATTGTAGGATACCGGATCAGCGAATTCTACAAAATAACAGATACAACAAAGCAAATCTTACAAGTGAGCATGGATGGAGGAAGGGAACATGAAGGATAAGATTCGGGTTTTGATTTCCGAAGAAGATGTGAATAAGAAGATCAGTGAAGTTGCTGCCCAGATCAGCCGGGATTATGAAGGAGAAGAGGTGCATCTGATCTGCATTTTAAAGGGAGGCGTGTTTTTTACCTGTGAACTGGCAAAGAGGCTTACGGTTCCCGTGTCCCTGGATTTTATGTCTGTATCCAGTTATGGGTCGGACACCAAATCCAGCGGAGTGGTAAAGATTATCAAGGATCTGGATGAACCTTTGGCAGGTAAACGTGTGGTAATTGTGGAGGATATTATTGATTCAGGAAGAACTCTGGCTTATCTTATGGAGATTTTAAAACAGAGGGGGCCTAAGGATATCCGCCTGTGCACCCTTCTTGACAAGCCGGAGCGCCGGGTGAAAAAACAGGTAAAGGTGGATTACACCTGTTTTGTGATTCCCGATGAATTTGTAGTGGGATATGGCCTGGATTATGATCAGAAATACAGAAATCTTCCATATATTGGAGTAGTAGAACAGTAAGGAGGCAGTTAGTTGAGACAACGACAATCTATAAGCGGACTGGGACTTCTGATCGCCATGATGATCGTCATGGTCCTGGTATTCCGTATTACGGGAAACGTAGGGGATGAAGGCTTGACCCAGCAGGAGTATATGCAGGCGGCAGAAAAGGGAGATATCCAATCGGTAATAATCCGTCCAAACCGGGAGACTCCTACCGGCGAGCTGATACTGCTGATGAAGGATGGCAGCCAGATAGGGGTCTATGTGGCAGATGTTAAGGAAGAGCAGGCCTTCCTCATGAAGCAGGGGGTTCCCTGTACCATGGGATCTGTGCCCCAGGAGAGTTATCTTCTGACTATGGTGGTACCTGTCCTTTTATCTGGGGTAGTGCTGGTGGTGGTGTTCATGATGATGAATGCCAGAGCTGCAGGCGGAGGGGCCAATGCCAAGATGATGAATTTTGGAAAGAGTCGTGCCCGGTTAAGCAGAGATGCCAGCAAATACAATTTTCAGAAGGTGGCAGGCCTCAGGGAAGAGAAAGAAGATCTGGAGGAGCTGGTGGATTTCCTTAAGAATCCTCAGAAATACACTGGTGTAGGAGCCAGGATTCCCAAGGGCATTCTCCTTGTGGGACCGCCGGGAACAGGAAAGACTCTTCTTGCAAAGGCTGTGGCCGGAGAATCAGGAGTTCCTTTTTTCAGCATTTCCGGCTCTGATTTTGTGGAGATGTTTGTAGGCGTAGGCGCCTCCCGAGTCAGGGACCTCTTTGAGGAGGCCAAGAAGAATGCTCCCTGTATTGTTTTTATCGACGAGATTGACGCGGTTGCAAGGCAGAGAGGAACAGGCCTTGGAGGCGGTCATGACGAGAGGGAGCAGACCTTGAATCAGCTTCTGGTGGAGATGGACGGTTTCGGGGTCAATGAAGGCATTATCGTCCTGGCGGCAACTAACCGGGTGGATATTCTGGATCCGGCGATTCTTCGTCCCGGACGTTTTGACCGGAAGATCATGGTGGGAAGGCCTGATGTGAAGGGCAGGGAAGAGATCTTAAAGGTTCATGCCCAGGATAAGCCTTTAGGCGATGATGTGGACTTAGAACGGGTGGCCAGGACCACGGCAGGATTTACAGGAGCCGATCTGGAAAGCCTGCTTAACGAATCTGCCATACTGGCTGCAAAGGAAGGCCGGGGCTATGTGCGCCAGTCCGATATTGACCGCTCCTTTATCCGGGTGGGAATCGGCACGGAGAAGCGCAGCCGGGTAATTTCCGAGAAGGAGAAGAAGATTACGGCCTACCATGAGGCAGGCCACGCCATACTGTTCCATCTGCTGCCTGATGTGGGTCCGGTCCATACGATCTCCATTATCCCTACGGGAACCGGCGCTGCAGGCTATACCATGCCTCTTCCTGAGAAGGATGAGATGTTTAACACCAAGGGCAAGATGCTTCAGGATATTATGGTGGCTCTGGGAGGTCGGATTGCCGAGGAACTGATCTTTGATGACATTACCACAGGCGCGTCCCAGGATATTAAGCAGGCCACGGCGACTGCCAGATCCATGGTTATCAAATACGGCATGTCCGAGAAAGTGGGAATGATCAATTATGAGACCGGAGGCGATGAGGTCTTCATCGGAAGAGAGATCGGCCACGCCAAGAGCTACGGCGAGGATGTGGCGGCAGTCATTGACACGGAAGTGAAGCGGATCATCGACGAATGCTACGAAAAGGCAAAGACCATGATACAGGAACATGAGTATGTTCTTCACCGATGTGTGGGAGCCCTTTTGGAAAAAGAGAAGGTGGGTCAGAAGGAATTTGAACAGATGTTCTGATAATTGTACAATACGCACAAAAATAATACGTCATTTTTGTTAAGTTTGTGCACACTTAATCTTGGCTTATTGGGATACCTGTGATATTATAATTAACGTAAACCCCCCCAATACATTATATAGTTTTTGCTACACCCCATAAGAAACGAAATACCTTCTCCTAAGAGAGCCAGCTACCCCGCTGGCTCTTTTACTTTGTAAAATTTGTTAAAATAATTTGTCAGAATTTATGGTTGTATAATTTAACAGAATCATATAGAATATATGAATGGGAAAAATTGCACTGTGGCAGTTTAAAGGGGGTAGCTGCCTGGCTGTCTGCATTATTACCAGGAAGGAAAACAGGGTATGAAATCCGTAAACCGTAATGAGATCATCAAACAGGCACTGTTTAGCGATGGAAATGAAGAATTCCGAATTCCGGCAGAGCCGAACGAAGGGGAGCTGGTAACCCTTCGGTTCAGGACCGCCAGAGATAATATAGACTATGTGTATTACCAGGAGGCTGGAGGAGAAGAAAAGCCTCTTATTAAGGCAGAATCCAGCCAGCTTTTTGATTATTATGAATACAAGCTTACAGCGCCGGCAATACCGGTCAGATACCATTTCCGTGTGGTTAAGGGAGAAGAAAGCTGTTACTATAACCGCTTAGGCGTCTGTATAGAGGCCCAGGAAGATTTTGATTATCAGATCACGCCGGGATTTCATACGCCCGATTGGGCCAAGGGCGCAGTGATGTACCAGATATTTGTAGATCGTTTTTGCAATGGAGACCCGGACAATGATGTAAACGATTGTGAATACATCTATATAGGAAGGCCTGTATATCAGGTAAAGAACTGGAACAGGAATCCCTCTACCATGGACGTAGGGTGCTTTTATGGAGGTGATCTTCAGGGAGTGTGGGATAAACTGGATTATCTGCAGACACTGGGAGTCGAGGTAATCTATTTTAACCCTCTGTTCGTGTCCCCATCCAATCACAAGTACGATACCCAGGATTACGACCATATCGACCCTCACTATGGACAGATTGTTAAGGATGGGGGAGAGCAGGTAGATGAAAATGCCGTGAACAATGACCATGCTGCCAGATACCGTATCCGTTCGGCGGACAAGGAAAATTTGGAGGCCAGTGATGCCTTTTTTGCCTGTTTTGTTCGGGAAGTTCACCGCAGAGGGATGAGGGTAATCATCGATGGCGTGTTCAACCACTGCGGTTCTTTTAATAAATGGCTGGACAGAGAGCGAATCTATGAAAGAAGCGGCGGCTATGAACAGGGCGCCTATGTGTCGGAAGACAGCCCTTACCGAACCTTTTTTAAATTTAATGACGAAAATAGCTGGCCTCACAACGACAAGTACGACGGCTGGTGGGGGCATGATACGCTGCCTAAGCTAAACTATGAGGAATCGCCCAAGCTTTATGAATATATTCTTGAGATTGCCAGAAAATGGGTTTCTCCTCCTTACTGCGTTGACGGCTGGCGTCTGGATGTGGCAGCAGACCTGGGCCATACCGGGGAATTTAACCATCAATTCTGGCGGGATTTCAGAAAAGCTGTAAAAGAGGCGAACCCGGAAGCCATAATCCTGGCAGAGCATTACGGGGATCCCAGCAGCTGGCTGGGAGGAGACCAGTGGGACACGGTCATGAACTATGACGCTTTCATGGAGCCGGTCACATGGTTCCTTACAGGCATGGAAAAGCACAGTGACGAGTATAATGAGCATATGTACGGCAACGGAGAGGCATTTTTCCATTCCATGTTTTATTATATGAGCAAGATGCAGACCCAGTCGGTGCAGATCGCCATGAATCAACTGTCCAACCACGATCACAGCCGGTTTATGACCAGGACCAACAGAACCATAGGACGCATCGGCACGGCAGGCCCTGAGGCGGCGGAGGAAGGAATCCATATGGGGATTTTCCGGGAGGGAGTTCTGATGCAGATGACATGGCCGGGTGCGCCCACGGTATACTATGGCGACGAGGCGGGATTGTGCGGCTGGACGGACCCGGATAATCGGAGAACTTACCCATGGGGCAAAGAAGACATGGAGCTTATTGAGTTCCACAAGTATATGATAAGCCTGCATAAGTGGAGTCCGGCCCTGCGAAGGGGTTCTGTCAAGCAGCTGCTGGCAGATGACCAGCTCATTGGCTACGGGCGGTTTTTAAGGGATAACAAATGTGTAGTGGTCATCAATAACAGCGATACCCAGCGGGATGTGGAGATCCCTGTATGGGAGATCGGCATTGAAGACGAGGATCGGATTGTCCGTGTGATGAAAACCACCACAGAAGGGTACAATGTGGGCCCTGTGGTGTATAAGGCAGAAGATGGAATGGTGGCGATGACTATGGAGGCCTACAGCGGCATCCTTCTTTCCGTCCACCCTTTCAGAAAGACCGATGTAACGGTTCAGATGCCTACGGCAACCTAGTGTACTGACTCATTTACATGTCGCCAAATGACTTGCCTGAAGTTCCATCTGCTGCGTTGTTGTCGGTCAACGATGCCACCGCATCGCCTCCCTCCGCCGCCTTGCAGACTGAAAATTCATTCTGCGTCATTTGGCTGAAAG
>JAAWHU010000046.1 GCA_022796015.1 Hungatella sp.
GAAAAAGGGGTTCAAATTATTGAAAATAATGTTAAAATACAAGAGTATGGAGATGTATGGGCAGTGGAAGGAGAGGTAATCGCAGAAGAGCAGATCGGCGTAAAACGTTACATTACAGAATTTGAGGAGACGAGAGAGGCAGATGAGCGTAATTGAGACCATCATTGATATTCCTGCGGAGCATGAGAGGAATGTATGCGGGCAGTTTGACGAATATGTAAAAAAGATTGAGAGAACCCTTCATGTAACCATGATCGAACGAGATGGCGAGCTGAAGATCATCGGTCCGGAGGAGACCATAAGGAAAGCCAAAAGTGTGTTTAACAATCTCATAGAGCTGTCCAAGCGGGGCAATGCCATTACCCAGCAGAATGTGGACTATGCCCTGTCCTTGTCCTTTTTGGAGAAGGACCACGAGATTCTGGAGATTGACAAGGATATTATCTGCCGCACCATAAACGGCAGGCCTGTGAAGCCAAAGACCTTGGGACAGAAGGCCTATGTAGATGCCATCAGGAAAAAGATGATTGTCTTCGGCATAGGTCCGGCAGGAACGGGAAAGACCTATCTTGCCATGGCTATGGCCATTCAGGCCTTTAAGGATGGGGAGGTAGGGAGAATCATTCTCACCCGCCCGGCCATCGAGGCAGGGGAAAAGCTGGGATTTCTGCCTGGAGATCTTCAGAGCAAGATTGATCCTTATCTCAGGCCTTTGTATGACGCCCTGTATCAGATTATGGGGGCTGACAGTTATCTGCACAATGCCGAGAAGGGGCTTATTGAGGTGGCCCCTCTGGCCTATATGAGGGGACGTACCCTGGACAATGCCTATATTATTCTGGATGAAGCCCAGAACACGACTCCGGCCCAGATGAAGATGTTCCTGACACGTATCGGTTTTGGTTCCAAGGTGGTGGTGACGGGAGATCAGACCCAGAAGGACCTGCCCAAAGAGGCGGTGTCAGGCCTTGATATGGCCATTAAGGTACTGAAAAAGGTAGAAGAGATCGGCTTTTGCTATCTCACCAGCAGCGATGTGGTGCGGCATCCTCTGGTACAGAGAATCGTGGAGGCCTATGACGAATATGAGACCAGGGCTGGAGACAAAGACGACAGAAAGACAGGAAAGAGAAGATACCGGTAAAGGGGCGGGATACCAATGACCATCAACATAGACTACGAGGCAGAGAAGAAGCTGGAGATTCCTTACGGGGAGATTATAGAAGAGATTGTCAGGGAAGCCTTAGATTATGAGGAGTGCCCTTATGAAGCGGAAGTGAATGTGGTCCTTACGGACAACTTGGGCATCTGTGAGGTGAACCGGGAGCACAGGAACATTGACGCCCCCACAGATGTCCTGTCTTTTCCCATGCTGGAGTTTGGCCGGCCTGCGGATTTTGACCATGTGGAGGAAGAATTTGCCGACTGCTTTAATCCGGAAAGCGGGGAACTGATGCTGGGAGACATTATGGTTTCCGTGGACAAGGTGGAGGAGCAGGCAGAGAAGTACGGCCATTCTATGAAGCGGGAGCTGGCGTTTTTGGTGGCTCACAGCGTGCTTCATCTTCTGGGATATGACCATATGGAAGAGGAAGAGCGGCTTGTTATGGAGAGGAAGCAGGAAGAAATACTTAAGGGCAGGGGGTACACAAGATGAGGAGATGGGTTCCGGCACTCATTGCGGTTCTGACAGTCTTTCTGGGGGGATGCGGCAAAACCTATGTGGAGGTTGATATTACGGCAGTGTCATCCGCACCGGAGCCGGAGACCACGGTTATGGAGATTATCACCACCACGGAGCCGGAGACCACAGCGGAGGAGACCATAGAAGAACCCGAAGAGCGGGTGGAAGTGGATGGGAAGATAAAAAGCTACCTGACAGGAGAGATGCTGGATGTGGAGAAGGCCGATAGAAGGCCCGTTGCAGTTATGATGAGCAATGACAAGGAAGCACGCCCCCAGTACGGCATCAACCGGGCAGGGGTGGTGTATGAGGCTCCTGTGGAGGGGGTTATGAATCGGTATATGGCTATCATCGAGGATTATGATGATCTGGAGAGAATCGGTTCGGTCCGCAGCTGCCGTACCTACTATATTTATTTTGCCAAGGAATTTGACGCCATTTATGCCCATTTCGGACAGAGTACCTTTGCAAAGCCATATCTGAGTGAGGTGGATAATATAAATGGAATCGAGGGGGTGGGAAGCAGTGCATTCTACCGGTCCTCGGACAAAAAGGCTCCTCACAATGCCTACACCAGCTTTGAGAAGCTTCAGGCGGCTATGGACAAGCTGGGATATTCACAGGAATATCATAAGGATTATGAAGGCCACTATCAGTTTGCCAGAAACGGGGAGGAGCTGACTCCGGAACCTGAGCTTTCTCTTAGCGCCTTCCGGGTGGTTCCCGGCTATCCTTACAATGAACCATATTTTGAATACAACGAGGAAGATGGGTTATATTATCGTTATCAATACGGAGGTCCCCACAATGGCGATGAGGGGCAGATCGCGGTGAAAAATATTCTTTTTCAATATTGCCCCATTGGCCATTATGCTTCCACCCAGTATCTGAATATCGGCCTGGATGAGCCTCAATATGGATATTACATAACCAATGGAAGGGCAATCCCCATAAACTGGGAAAAGGAAGGCCCTTTTGGCGTAACCCATTATTATAATACGGAGAAGGAAGAAATCACACTGAATCAAGGGAAAACCTGGGTATGTATTATCTCAGCCGCTGATTTCTCCAAATCGGAGATCCATGGAAAAGACGACGAGAGCAACACAACAGAGAACTGATACAATCATACCCTCCAGGCCCAGACAGACCCAGAGGGCCATAGAAGCTCAGAAGGCGGCTGCCAGGGCCAGGGCAGGAGGAAGTACGGCATCAGCAGGTCGTCCGACTGCCAGAAGACAGGCATTCGAGCGGGAAAGGGCAGAGTCTCGTCCGTCCCCCCGCTCTTTGACTCAGGGAAGAGGGAGGGGTTATTCCCGGGAAGCCAGCCAGGCCAGGCCAGGTTCTGCAACCAGGAATCCATCCCCAAAAAAAGGAAAAAAGGGCACGAATTTTTTGGTTCAGGGAGGGATTCTGGCTGCCGCCGGGATTTTAGTCCGCCTGATCGGGATGGTATACCGCATTCCGTTGGCTAAAAAGATCGGGGATAACGGCAACGGTTATTACAATGCGGCATATTCCATTTATTCCATTCTGTTAATTATGTCTTCCTACAGTCTTCCGGTGGCAGTCTCCAAGATGGTGAGCGCAAGGCTTGCCAGAAAAGAGTATCGGAACTCCGTGAGAATCTTCCGGGCCGCTATGCTTTATGCTACCGCGGCAGGCATGGCAGGCTTTTGCGCCCTGTGGTTTGGGGCGGAATATTTTGCAGCCCAGGTTATCAAAATGCCATACAGTGCATATGCTTTAAAAGCCCTGGCGCCTACCATCTGGATCATGGCTTATCTTGGAGTCTTAAGAGGATATTTTCAGGGGCATTCCACCATGGTTCCTACCGCCATGTCCCAGATCTTTGAGCAGATTGTCAATGCGGTGGTAAGTATTGTGGCGGCCTCGGTGTTGTTTGACATGGGGATAAAGTCCAATCTGGTCTATGGCTCCACGGAATATTCCTACGCCTTCGGAGCCGCGGGAGGAGCCATCGGCACGGGAGCAGGAGCCCTGACTGCCTTGATCTTCTTTGTTCTGCTGATGCTTTCCAGCCGTTCTGCCATGAAAAGGCAGGTCCGCAGAGACCGCAGCGGCGTCAGGGAAGGCTATGGGGGGATCTCCCGGGATTTGTTTCTGACCATTGTGCCCATTATTGTCAGCAGCGCCATCTACAATATCAGCAATGTGGTGGACAACAGTGTGTTTGGACATGTGATGGAGGATCTTGGGGAGAGCGGTCTCACCGCTTCCCATTGGGGCGTGTATATGGGGCGGTATCATCTGCTTTTTAATATCCCCGTAGCCATTGCCAATTCCCTTTCCTCCTCTCTGATTCCCTCTCTTTCCCGGGCAGTGGCAGAGAGAGATAAAAGGCAGGCATTGTCAAAGATCGCCAGTGCCATCCGGTTTTCCATGATTATTGCCATCCCATCGGCAGTGGGCCTGGGGGTTCTGGCCGGGCCTCTCAGCAACCTTCTGTTTCCCGGTATGGACAATGTCATGCTGACCCGGATGATGCTCCTGGGGTCTTCGGCAGTGGTATTTTTCTCCCTCTCAACCGTGACCAACGGAGTGCTTCAGGGCATCAACCGGATGCAGGCGCCTATTGTCAATTCCACCATAGCGCTTGCAGTCCATGTGGCGGTTCTTTACGGGATGCTTAAGGGGCTTCATCTGGGAATTTACAGCGTGGTGTACGCCAATATTCTCTTTGCCGCCCTGGTATGTCTTATGAACGCCATCTCCATCGCCAGAGCCATGAGATACAGGCAGGAGCTTGTGAAGACATTTTTGATTCCCGCCCTGGCTTCCGCCGTTATGGGAGGGGCGGCATGGGGGATTTATGAGCTCTGCGCAAAGGTCATGGGGAATGTTCTCAGCACGGCATTGTCTGTGGCTGCGGCCATGGCAGTCTATTTTGTCCTTCTCATCAAGCTGAGGGGAGTGGATGAACAGGAGATGAGACGAATGCCTGGGGGAACCAGACTTTTTGTGGTGGCAAGAAAGCTGCGTCTCATGTGACAAAAAAAATTGAATTAAAATATTGATAAAAATAATTTGAAACCAATAGACAAAAAAGAACAAATGTTGTACACTCTATTGTGAAAGTTCTATAAACTATGTTAATGGAGGCTATGAGAATGAAAGCGTGGAGTGTGGTAGTTGATGGTAGAACATACCAGATTAAAGCAAAGTCCAACAGTCTGATCATTGATGGAGAGAAGACAAAACTGAAAAGTCTCATGTCAAGAAAGGATGGAATCTACAAAGTATATGATGTCCCTGTAGGCAGCAAGACCGCTCAGTTTTACGTGAATACCTGGGTTGGCGGCGTGAAACTTGCCATGGATGGCATTGATTGTGCAACTGGTGCGCCCTTTACTCCTCCAGCTATGCCGAAGTGGGCTTATGTATTTATGGTCATTCACTGTTTAAACTTTATGAACGGAGCACTTGGAGCGCTGTTAGCCATTGTGGGAGTTATGGCGACCATTTCGATTTCCGGCAATTCCAACCTTTCCACTCTGGTGAAAGTACTTTTGAATATCGGCCTGGTTGTGGTAAGCGCGGTGGTAATATTCGGAATTGCCTTAGCTTTGGCGGCGGCCCTGTATTAAGGAGTACTTACTTATGAATGTATTCTCGGAGATGGTTCATTCCGTCTATGATACCAGATGCTACAGACAGTTTCTTGAGGATAAAAAAGGCAAGACCTTTCTTTTTGGATTTCTGCTGGTTATGATTTATTTTATGGTGACGATTATGGTGCCTTTCATGAGGTTTCAGCTGTCCACAGGCGGTTTTATGAATCTTATGAATGAAGCCGTGCCGGATTTTTCCGTAAAAAACGGTATGATCAGTGTTGCCCGTCCTCTGGAATATCATGAAGGAAGCACTTATATTTTTGTGGATACTCATGACTGTTATCTGGAGGACGAGGATATCGCCCCTTTTCTGCGCCGGAATAACCAGGTTGTGATTCTGGATTCCCGTCGGGCAGTAATCAAGAACAACGGCCAGACCCAGGAGATTTTGTATGAGGATCTGGATCCTGATCTGAACATAACCAAGGCCGGCCTTATGGAGACATGGGGGCCCATTGTCACGGTTGTTGTTGCGGCAGGGCTTTTCCTTGTCTTTGTGGGGATGGAACTCCTGTTTTTCTTCGGAGTGCTGTTTGTGGCCCTTTTGGGAATGATTGTGGCGTCCTGTCTGCAGTGTTCCCTTACCTTTGGCCAGCTGTACAAACTGGGGATTTATACAAGGACTACGCCTCTTTTGCTTAAGGCCGTCTTGTCCTTTCTGCCCTTTGGGATACCGTTTTTTACGATTATCAGCATGGGCATCTCCTTGTGCTATCTTGCGGCCGGAATCCGCAATATGAAGACCCCGCCTCTCACCGGCGGACCTCTGGTATTTTCTTCGGACCAGAGGGGCCCTATACAGAACTAATGTGCTGAGGGTGTCAGACACCGCTCTGGTGCATGGCCTTGTCAGGAGCCGGAGAATCAACGGATTATGGAACCGCCCATAAGGCGGGTGAAAAAAGAGCTGCGGCAAAACGGCTGCCAGGTGCAGGCCGAATTTTGCAGCGGCTCTTTTGATTAAAATGACAAAAAAATGCAGATACTAAGCTCAGGATATTTAAGGTTTTCAAGGAGGGATTATCCATGAGGAGATATAGTATCTGCTTTTTTCTGATTCTGTTTACTGCGGTTTTGTGTTTTGGGGCAGGTTTTTGGGCCACAAGGCCCCACCCGGCCCAGATGGAAACCATGATTCCCGATACGACAGCCGAGACGGAGACTGTCCAGGAGGCCCAGCAGCCCCGTCTGGTTATTAACCAGAAGGAGGTAGAGCCTGTTACGGTGAACCCTAAAGAGGAATTTTATCTGGTATCGGAGACCGGGTATCTTCTGGTATTTGCCCAGGACCAGTCTACCATCTGCCTGTATACCCATATCCCCATCACGGAGTTTCCGGAGAAAGAGCAGGAAAAACTGCGGGCCGGAATCTGGTTTCCGACTATGATGGACATTTTTCATTACCTGGAGTCCTATACCAGCTAAAATAGTCCTTGAAATGGACGACTAAACCGACTACAATGGATTCTGACAAGGAATGACGGAGGAGTTTATGAAGAGACAGGTACTGATTGTGGGAGCAGGGGCTTCCGGACTTATGGCGGCGATCCATGGCTTAAGAGCGGGAGCCCGGGTGACTCTTTTGGAACACAAGGAGCGGGCCGGAAAAAAGATTTTATCTACTGGCAACGGAAGATGCAACCTGACCAATTTAGACCAGAGAGAAGAATATTATCGGTGCAGCTGCCCCGGATTTCCTTACCCTGTCATCAAGAGATTCCCGGCGGAGCATACCATGGAGTTCTTTAGGGAGCTGGGAATTCTCCCAAAAAACAGAAGGGGGTATCTATACCCCAACTCTGATCAGGCCTCCTCGGTCCTGGAAGCACTTCTGCAGGAGATAGAGAGGCTTGGCGGGAACCTGGTGTGTGAATGCCGGGTTACCGGAGTGGGAAAGGAGAAGAACCGGTTTTTCCTGTCTACAGATAAAGGCGTATTCCAGGGAGATGCCCTGATTCTGGCGGCCGGGTCCAAGGCAGCCCCTGTTACCGGGTCCGATGGCAGCGGGTATAAGCTGGCAGAAAGATTGGGCCACAGGATTCTTACGCCCCTTCCGGCCCTGGTGCAGCTTCGCTGCGGGGAAAAGCATTACAGACAGCTGGCAGGCGTCCGCACGGAGGCAAGGGTTGAACTGTACGTGGATGGAACCTGTATGGCCTGGGATACCGGGGAGCTTCAGCTGACGGATTACGGCATATCGGGGATTCCTGTGTTTCAGATAAGCCGCTACGGGTCCATAGGGTTACATAGAAAACAGAAGGTGTGGGTGAGAATCAATTTCCTTCCGGAGCTTGGGCGGGAGGAGGTGGAGGAGCTCATGGAACAGAGGAGGAGGCTGTCAGGGGAGAAGACGTGCCGCCAGTGGATGAACGGCCTTCTCAACAGCAAGCTGTCCATGGTCCTGTTAAAGCTTGCAGGAATCTCGCCGGATCAGAAGGCCTGTACGGTTTCGGATGCCCAGTGGAGAAGGCTGGCTAATCAGCTTACCTCCTACAAGACGACGATTGTAGGCACCAATCCCTTTGAGAATGCCCAGGTGTGCTGCGGCGGGGTGGATCCCAAGCAGGTTTTTGGGGATACTCTGGAATCCCGTCTGGTACCAGGCCTTTATTTTTGCGGGGAGATTCTGGATGTGGATGGAATCTGCGGCGGATATAACCTGCAGTGGGCCTGGTCCAGCGGGGCTGTGGCGGGAAGGGCCGCCGCAGGTGTTTTGTCTCCCCCGGCAGGCAGGACGGCAGGCCCGGGAAGAGGGCAAAGGAAAGGATAGATCATGATTCGTGTGACTCAGGTAAAGCTTCCGGCGGGCCACAGGCCGGAGGATTTAAAAAGGAAGGCGGCAAAGCTTCTGAAGATACGTCCTGAGGAGGTTAAGGCCGTAAAGATCATAAAGCAGTCCATAGATGCCAGAAAAAAGGAAGACATCCTATGGATTTATACTCTTGATGTGGAGACTGAAAAGGAATCCCAGATCATGAAAAAAGCCAAGGGCCCCAACATAAGCCTGGCAAGGCCCCAGGCCTATATATTTCCCAAGCCGGGGAGGAGCCCGTTGTCCCAGCCGCCGGTGATCATAGGAAGCGGGCCGGCAGGGCTTTTCTGCGGGCTTATGCTGGCAGAGGCGGGTTACTGCCCTGTTATTCTGGAGCGTGGAGAGGATGTGGGGACCCGGAGAAGGAAGGTGGAGGCTTTTTGGAGGGACGGCACGTTGGAACCGGAATCGAACGTGCAGTTTGGAGAGGGAGGAGCAGGCACCTTTTCCGACGGGAAGCTGAATACTCTGGTAAAGGATCCGGCCATGAGGAATCAGAAGGTTCTGGAAATCTTTGTGGAGCACGGGGCGGATCCGGAGATCCTCTATGTGAACAAGCCCCATATGGGCACCGATGTCTTAAGCCTTGTAGTGGAACATATGAGGGAGCATATCAGGCAGCTGGGAGGCAGCGTGAGCTTTGGACGGAAGGTGACGGACCTGATTATAGCAGATGGACACATAGCCGGAGTTATGGTCAATGACAGAGAGATCATAGAGACAAACCAGGTGGTTCTGGCCATAGGCCACAGTGCCAGGGATACGTTTTACATGCTCCACCAAAAGGGGATTCCCATGGATTCCAAGTCTTTTGCCGTAGGCCTCAGGATTCAGCATCCTCAGAGAATGATCAATCAGTCCCAGTACGGGAGAGAACAGGATCCGGTTCTCGGCCCGGCGCCCTATAAGACTGCCTGGCAGTCTAAGACAGGCAGAGGGGTGTATTCCTTCTGCATGTGCCCGGGAGGCTATGTGGTGGATGCCTCATCAGAGCCGGGACGTCTGGCGGTCAACGGAATGAGTTATCATGACCGGGCCGGGAATAATGCCAACAGCGCCTTGATTGTAACCGTGACCCCGGAGGATTTTGAAGGCACATCTCCTTTGGCAGGTGTGGAATTTCAGCGTATGCTGGAGGAAAAGGCCTATGGTCAGGGCGGCGGAAGGATTCCTCTGCAGCTTTACGGAGATTTTAAGGAGGGAAAGGTCTCAAAGGCTTTCGGCAGTGTGGAGCCTGAGATGAAGGGGCGATATGAATTTGGCAATCTGAGGCAGGTTCTGCCGGATGCCCTGTCTTTGCCTCTCATAGAGGGGATCCAGGCCTTTGAAGGGAAAATCCAGGGATTTGCCAGATATGACAGTATTCTGGCCGGTGTGGAGAGCCGCACCTCCTCGCCGGTACGGATTCACAGAGACGAGAGGCTGCAGAGCCGGATAAGGGGGCTGTATCCCTGCGGGGAAGGAGCCGGATATGCAGGAGGCATTACTTCGGCCGCCATGGATGGAATTCGAGTGGCAGAGGAGATAGCCGGAGAGTATAAGCCGCTGAGATAGGAGATACCATGAAGAATTGCGCGAGAGAAGTGTTAAAGAACAAAAAGAGAATCGTCATCAAGATAGGTTCCTCCTCCCTGACCCATGAGGAGACCGGGGATTTGAACCTGTTAAAGATAGAGAAGCTAGTGAGAATCATCAGTGATCTGAAGGGGGCCGGGAAGGAAGTGATCTTAGTCTCCTCGGGAGCCATCGCCGCCGGAAGGCAGGCCCTTCACCATCCTCAGAAGCCGGAAAGCCTGGCTCAGAAGCAGGCCTTTGCCGCCGTGGGGCAGGCGCGGCTGATGATGGTGTACCAGAAGCTCTTTGCCGAGTACAATCAGACGGCGGCCCAGGTTCTGCTTACCAAAGATACTATGGTCAACGACGGTTCCCGCTCCAATGCCCAGAACACCTTTGAGGAACTTCTGCTTTTGGGAACCGTGCCTGTGGTCAATGAGAACGACACCGTGTCCACATCAGAGATCCCTCTGGTAGATAATTTCGGAGATAATGACCGGCTTTCCGCCATTGTGGCAGCCCTGATCGGGGCGGATCTTCTCATTCTGCTTTCCGATATCGATGGGCTGTATTCCGATGATCCGAGAACCAACCAGGATGCCAGATTCATTGAGCTTGTGCCGGAGATCACGCCGCAGCTTCTGTCCATGGGTAAGGCAACCTCCGGGAGCAGCGTGGGAACCGGAGGCATGGCGGCCAAGCTTGCGGCTGCAAGGATAGCCACGGACAGCGGTTCGGACATGGTCATCGCCAATGGGCGCCAGGTGGAGGTGATCAGCAGGATCCTGGAGGGAGAAGAGACCGGGACGCTGTTTCTGGCCCATAAGAATGTGGATTTTGATTTGATGCATTATCTGAATAACGAGTATTAAGATCATGATAGAAGGAGGGAGACCGGATGGGGATTACCCGGGATATGATTGACAGGATTAATGAGCTGTATCACAAGTCTCAGGATGTGGGGCTTACGGAGGAGGAAAAGGGGGAGCAGAGGGAGTTGAGGCAGAAATATATTGAGGCGATTCGTGTGAATATGAGGGCCAATCTTAACAATATCTCTATAAAAGAGGAGGACGGAAGTATTACGGATTTGGGGAAGAAGTACGGAGGAGTGAAGGAGGTATAAGGACATGGCAGAGCTGAATGAGATGGGAAAAAGGGCTAAGAAGGCGGCAGCGGCTTTGGGGCGTCTTCGGTCCGAGGAGAAGCAAAGAGGTCTGGAGAGATGTGCCGGGGTTCTCATGAGGTCGGTGGAGGAGATTCTCAAAGCCAATGAGGAGGATGTGGCAGCAGCCAGAAAAAAGGGCATGAGCCCTGGCCTTGTGGACCGGCTGCTCCTTGATGACTGGCGGGTAAAGTCCATGGCAAACGGACTTTTGCAGGTTGCGTTTCTTGATGACCCCATAGGTGAGGTGATGTCCTTAAAGCCCAGGCCCAACGGGCTTTTGATCGGGCAGAAACGGGTTCCTTTAGGGGTTGTGGGCATGATCTATGAGGCAAGGCCCAATGTGACTGCAGATGCTTTCGGTCTGTGCTTTAAGACCGGCAACAGCGTGATCCTAAAGGGCGGAAGTGATGCCTTAAGATCCAATCAGGCCATTGTCAGGTGCTTAAAAGACGGACTTGCGGAGGCAGGACTTCCGGAGGATGCCCTGCAGCTCATTGAGAGCGGGGACCGGGAGGTGACAAAGGCTTTTATGAGGATGAAGGAGTATCTGGATGTGCTGATTCCCAGAGGCGGGGCGGGGCTGATCCGCACGGTTGTGGAAAACAGTACGGTGCCGGTTATTGAGACAGGAATCGGCAACTGCCATATCTATGTGGACAAGACGGCGGATATGGACATGGCTCTGGATATTATTGACAATGCCAAGACCCAGAGAATCGGGGTGTGCAATGCCTGTGAATCTCTGGTGGTTCACGGGGATATTGCAGAGGAGTTTCTCCCCAGGCTGAAGGAGCGGCTGGACAAAAAGCAGGTGGAGATCCGGGCCGATGAGAGGGCGCGCCGGATTGTGCCGGAGCTGGCAGAGGCCGCAGAGGAGGACTGGGGCAAGGAGTATCTGGATTATATTATATCCCTAAAAACCGTGGACTCGGTTGATGAGGCCATCGTCCATATTAACCAATACAATACCGGACATTCCGAGGCCATTATTACGTCGGATTACGCCAATGCCCAAAAATTCCTGGATGAGGTTGATGCGGCGGCGGTTTATGTCAATGCGTCCACCAGGTTTACAGATGGCTGTGAGTTCGGCTTCGGCGCGGAGATAGGCATTAGTACCCAGAAGCTTCATGCCAGAGGGCCTATGGGGCTTCTGGCCCTGACTACCACTAAGTATGTGATCTGCGGCAATGGGCAGGTAAGGCTGTAGCAGGGTTTAAGGGGAGGTTGGAACCATGAAGCAGACATTAAAGGAAAAGCCCAAGGCATGTACCTCCTGCGGAGGGGAGCTGGCACAGATCAGCCCCTACGAGTATCAGTGTACTTCCTGCGGCAGAACTTACTATATTTCGGCGGACAGGCTCCACAAGGTGTCTGTCAAGCTGTCCATGGGACAGATCATACTGCTCTGTGTCATGGCCGCGATTCTGGTGGGAGCCGTATCCGTGGTGGGATACCAGTACTACACAGGGCGCATGGTGCAGTCGGCAAGCCGGTTCAGTGTGGCGTTCAGGGACTTTCTCATGGAGGTCTATGAAAAGCCTGTGGCCGATATTAATGAAGATGATTTAAGCCGCATGAAGTATCTGAGGATAGAGCGGAGCAAGGGCTATGAATTTACCTACAGCTTTCAGGATTATTATGATTTTCCAGACAGGGAAAGCTTTGAGAAAACCTGCGAAACCATTGTTATAGAGACCTCCAAAGAGGACTTTTCCCCTACCAATGTCCAGTATTTTACAGGTCTCACCAGGCTGGAGCTGTACACCGACGCATGGGAGAATTATGTCCTTCCAGAGGAAAATGTAATAAGGGGAATCTACTGTGTGGATGGACTGTCCAGGTACGGAACCCCTCAGTTTTTCAGCCGGGTCAACCCGGATACCTTGGAGGAGGTGGCCATCGTCGGGGCCGAGGATTTAAGCGATTTTTCGTTCATGGAGGATCTTAAGGGAATAAAGAGGCTCCTTCTGGAGAAGGCAGTCTTAAAAGACGTGGATATGTTTGAGGGGTTTGACCATCTGGAGCAGATGGTGCTGTACTATGTGGAGATGGAGGAGGAGGATACCTATGACCAGGTTCAAAAGCTCCTTTCCCTGCCCTCTATGGAGGCCTTCCTCATAACCGGCAAGACCGGATGGTATATTACAGATGAGCAGTGGGATCAGCTTTTAAAAGAGTATGGGGACAGAATTGTCCTGTATCGGGAGTAAGGGAGAGAATATGGAAGAACAGAAGAATGATAAATATACCATCCGTACCTCGGCCTACAATGAGAATCCAAATCTTATGGGGCTGGAGTGCAAAAACTGCGGGGGAGTGCTGGAGCTGTCAGACAGGACTCATGCGGTCTGCCCGTACTGCGGACAGAAGTATCTCATCGATGAAGCCAAAGGAACGGCGATTCATGTCCAAGTGGATTACAGCGGTAATGACGAGATGCACCGGGCAGTCAACAGCGCCAGGAACGCCCTTATTATCTTTGCGGTGGTGGCGGCGCTGCTGGCACTGATTATCCTGGGGTTCAATATTGCGGCCAAGAAATCCGTGTTTTCCACCTCGGATTCCGATATTCCCGTAGATGCCCACGGAGAGCTTCTGGTGATCTTCTGCCAGGACATTTTCGGCAAGGAGTTTAAGGACATTACAAAGGAAGAGCTGGCGAGGATCCGGTATATCCGGTGCGGCTACGAGAGGGTGGGAGGCGAGAGCTTTAACTCGATCTCCTACAGCTTTTCCGACTATGAGGACTTTGACAGCGAGGAAGAATTCCAGGAGACAGTAAAAGGATGGACCTACCGCATGAAGCAGGTGACCTGGCCCTCGGATTATTCCATGTTCACCGGCCTTACCAGAATCGACACCACAGACGCGGTGTGGATGTCCCTTCTTCGGTTTGCCCCGGACAACACCATAAGCTATGTGGATACGGACGACAGGCTGGACACGGTCAGTACTGTGCTGAACCCGGAGCAGATCAAGATCCTTCATGTGGGGATTATGGGGACCAATTTAGACGACATTGGTCTCTATAAGAACCTGGAGGAGCTGGAAGTAGATACGGTTATGGGTACGAAAACCATAGACATAACGGGAATTAAGGAGTGCAGGAATCTGAAGCGGGTGAAGCTTTCCTGCGGTGAAGGGTATGAGGGGTTGGAAAGCCTGGGAGAGCTGAAAGGCCTGGAAAGCCTGTATTTAAATCATACGGAGCTGGGAACCTGCAGGTTCTTAGAAGAGCTTGCCAACCTGAAGGAGCTTTCTATCTATACAGGGGAAGAACCGGATCTGACCATTCTTGGCTCCATGCCTTCCCTGAAAAAAGTGGATTTTCTGGATACCGAATATATTCCTGCGGCAGAGCTTAAAAAGGCAAAGGGATTGGAGGAGCTGTCTCTGGCCGTAAATGAACCGGAATGTCTGTCTGTAATTGCCTCTATGGATCATCTGAAAGTTCTGAAGCTTCACCTGGCAATCCACGAATACAATACGCCGGTGGATGTATCCCCTCTGGGAAAACTGAAAAATCTTGAAACCCTTTATCTGGATAATTTCTGGTCCTGCCAGTTTGACGGGCTGGAGGAGGTGCTGAATCTTCCGGGACTAAAGGCCTTCCGTTTGGGAACCAGGATGTCGACGGAATCCCAGTTTCTTCTGGACCCGGAAAAACTTGCGGACAACCCTGCCCTGGAGGAGGCCGCCTTCTTAAACTGTTTCCCCATAGACAAGGAGACGGGGGAGGACTCGGATTATAGCTTTCTCAGCCGCTATGGCAGCATAAAAAGGCTGTATCTGGACGGGTGCGGCCTGACGGAGATTCCCTTTGTAGAACACTTGGATAATCTGCGGGCCTGCAGCCTTCAGGACAATGACATAACGGATTTGTCCCCCTTAGAGCAGTGTAAAAAGCTTGAGATAATCTCGGTGGATAAAGCCTTTGCATCAGGCCTTAAACTTTCGGGGGACGTAACCGTGAATACGGAGTCCTATGTACAGATCTATGAATAAAGACAGAGTAAAACCTTGAGAAAGGCGGAGATCGTTTATGAGTTTATATCGCATTATGCTGGTGGATGACGAGGAGGAGGTCCGCAAGGCCATGATCCGCAACATGGATTGGGAGAAGCTGGGGTTTAGGGTGGTGGGAGACGCCGAGAACGGGCAGGATGCCCTGGAAAAATTGGAGCAGCTGGAGCCGGATGTGGTTATGACGGATATCCGTATGCCTTATATGGATGGCCTGACCCTTACGGCAGAGATCCGAAAAAAATATCCTTCTATTAAAATTCTTATTTTTTCCGGATTTGATGATTTTGAGTATGCCCAGCAGGCAATAAAACTCAATGTGACCGAATACATCCTAAAGCCGGTGAACAGCCGGGAGCTGGCCGATATCCTCAACAAGATCAGGCTGAATCTGGACGAAGAGATTGAGCAGCGCCGAAACATAAACAGGCTGCAGGAGAGCTATCTAGGGAGTCTTCCCATTCTGAGGGAGCTGTTTTTAAATGACCTGGTGCGCAGTACCACGGATGTGGACAGCGTGGTTCCCAAGCTTTCCGAATATGGGATTGATATTCTGGATGCCCGCAAATGGCTGACAGCCGTGATCCATGTGGAGCAAATGGAGCAGAGCGAGACCCAGGTCCTTTCCCAGCATCAGGAGCTGATCCCGATTTCCGTCCGGGGACTGGTGGAGGATTATCTGAAGCCATACTGCCGCTGCGCCATCTTTAATACCATGGAGGGGATCACCGTCATTGCCGCCGTGGATGAGGACAACAGCCAGACCGGTCTTATGAATCTGTTAAATGAGATCTGCCGGGAGAGTAAGAGGCAGCTGGAGATCACCATCACCGCGGGAGTAGGGCACAAATGCCATAGGCTCCAGGAAATCAGCCGTTCCTATCAGGATGCCGTAGATGCGCTGGGGTACCGGGCCATTGTAGGCAAAGGAAAAGCCATATACATCAATGATGTGGAGCCTGTAAGCAGGGGCAAGTTGCAGCTGGATGCCAAGGGGGAGGAGAGACTTACGGCCGCTGTGAAGTTTGGCCCCAGGGAAACCATAGAGAAGGTGATACAAAGCCTGGCCGGGCATATGAACGACGTTAAGGTCCACACCAGGCAGTATCAGGTCTATATGATGTCCATTGTCAACTGTCTCATAAAACTTATGCAGCAGTATGATCTGAATATGGACGAGATGTTCGGTGCCCAGGATCACTATACGGATATTCTTAAGGGGATTTACCGCAGGGAGGACTTTGCAGACTGGCTTCTTCCCATTGCCTGCCGTATGAATGACGCCTTAGATCAGGAAAGGGACAAGACCACCAAGAAAGTGATTCTGGAGGCCAAGGAATATATTAAGGAGCATTACTCTGACCCGGAGCTTTCCGTGGAGATGCTGTGCCGTCATCTCCATATGAGTCCCGCCTATTTTTCTACCATGTTCAAAAAGGAGACAGGGCAGACTTACATCAACTATCTGACGGAGATTCGTCTGACAAAGGCAGTGGAGCTTCTCAACAACACCGACGACAAAACTTATGTGATCGCCCAGAAGGTGGGCTACCAGGAACAGAATTATTTCAGCTATGTGTTTAAAAAACGGTATGGCGTTTCACCCACAAAATACAGGGGGACATAAGATGGATCAGGAAAACTACAGCCAGGTTCCCACCACGTCTCAGGTATCGGAGGCGCTGTCCGAAAAGACCAGTATCCGCTATACCATATTTATCTATTTTACGGTCAGCGCCCTGGTGGCCATGCTGTTAAGCGGAGTGGCCCTTTATGTGCAGATGTCCCGCCAGCTCACTGCAGTGGTGCAGGAGGAGAGCCAGGTGGTGCTGGGGCAGGTGAAGCGGTCTGTGGATTCCTATTTGCGGACCATTATGAAATTATCGGACAGTCTGTATTATGGTGTAATTAAGAATGCAGATCTGTCTGCGGAGACGGTCAACAGCCAGATTACCCTTCTGTATGACAACAACAAGGACAGTATCGCCAATATTGCCCTTCTGTCCAAAAACGGAGAACTCCTGGAGGCAGTGCCTGCGGCCCGGTTAAAGACGGGGCTGGATGTGACTCAGGAGGAATGGTTCGGAAATACTCTGGAGAGAACAGACAACCTGCATTTTACCACGCCCCATGTTCAGTATATCTTTGACAACAATGAGAATCAGTACCGCTGGGTCATTACCCTTACCAGGGCCGTGGAGATCACCCACGGCACCTCCACGGATCAGGGGATCCTTCTCATCGACATCCGCTACAGCAGCCTGCAGCAGATTCTGGAAAATATTGCTTTGGGAAATCAGGGGTATCTCTATATGATCAGCGGCGCCGGCCAGCTGATCTATCACCCCAGGATGCAGCTTATTGAGACAGGTCAAATGACAGAGAATATTCATGCGGCAGCAGGGTACAGAGACGGCAGCTATCGGGAGAAATACGGCGGCGACATGCGGGATGTAAGCGTTAAGTCCATAGGCTATACAGGCTGGAAGCTGTTAAGCGTTACGCCGGAAAAGGGCCTGCCCTTAAGCAATCTGAAGATGCGTCTCTTTGTAGTGTTTGTCGTGGCATCGTTTCTGTTGGTTCTGGTGCTGATCAACGCATTTATTTCCTCCCGCATTACCAACCCTATAAAGGAACTGGAGAAATCGGTAAATGCCATAGAGGCGGGAGAACTGGACACTCAGGTGTACATGGGAGGCTCTTACGAGATCCAGCATCTGGGCCGTTCTATCGGAGATATGGCAAAGCGGATTAAGATGCTTATGGAGGATATTGTGGCGGAGCATGAGTCCAAGCGCAAAAGCGAGTTTGACACCCTTCAGTCCCAGATCAATCCCCACTTTCTCTACAATACGCTGGACATTATTGTGTGGATGATCGAAAATGAGCAGAAGCAGCAGGCAGTCAACGTGGTGACGGCGCTGGCCCGGTTTTTCCGCATCAGCCTCAGCAAGGGAAAAAGTATTATTCCCGTGAGAGACGAGCTGGAACATGTGCGGAACTATCTCACCATTCAGCAGATGCGGTTTAAGAATAAGTTTACCTACACCATCGAAGCAGAAGAAGAGGTCTTAGGCCTGGCCAGCTTAAAGCTGATGCTGCAGCCTTTGGTGGAAAATGCCATATACCACGGAATGGAATTTATGGATGGGGATGGACAGATCTCTCTTCGGGTACGCCGGGAGGCCAAGGAACTCTGGTTTGAGATCAGCGACAACGGGCTGGGCATGACAAAGGACCAAGTGGAAAGCCTTCTAAGCGAAGCTCCTCACGTGTCTTCCCGGAGAGGCTCAGGCATTGGCGTAAAAAATGTGAATGAGAGAATCAAGCTGTATTTTGGGGACCACTATGGTCTTTCCATTGAGTCGGAGCCGGATGAGGGCACCAGAATCTTAATCCATCTGCCGGCCCAAAGCTATGCAAAGATGCCGGACAAGGAGGGAGCATGATAGGAAAACGCGGAAAAATCCTGGTGATTCTTTACATGATATTCCTTGGGGCGCTGTTTTTGATGTGTTCTACGGACTTAATTATCCGGGAGCCGGAAAAAGAAGTGTACCAGATGGCAGTCATTATCGAAGATACCCGGGACGACAACTATGGGAATTTCCGCAAAGGGATGGACCAGGCGGCTGTGGAATTCAACGCGGACGTCCGGTTTATTACCTTGTATGAGAAAATGGATTCCCAACAGCAGCTGGAGCTGATCAGCCGGGAGCAGCAGGATGGAACCGACGCCCTTCTGGTAGTTCCTGCCGATGAAGAGCAGATCATAATGGCGCTGGCCAGAAAGGAAATAACCATCCCTGTGGTGCTTTTGGGGGCAGAGCTTACAGGGCAGGAGGTAATCGGGTCCATCACTGTGGATTACAAGGAGATGGGGGAACTGCTGGCCCGTAAGATGGCAGAGCGCATACCCAAGGACTGTCCTGTTCTGGTGTTTGCGGAGCCGGAGATCCACAGCCCTAAAAGCCGCCGTTTTCTGAGCGGGGCCATGGAGGCCCTTGAGAGCCGCGGTCACGGCTGCCAGATGATAGCGGGCAGCACGGATCAGGGGTTTCTGGAAATTATGAAGGCTTTTAAGGATTGGGATGGGGAACGGGCAGTGATCCTGGCGGAGAGCCCGGAGATCCTTACGGAGGCCGCAGGGATTCTGGCAGATGACCCAGCCATTGCTTCAGCCGTGGAGGGACTTTACGGCAGAGGCTCCAATCTGTCGATCCTTAACTATGTGGACAGAGGGCTGATTACGGGGATCTGTGTGACAGACGAATTCGGCATGGGATATTTTGGCGTGCTCACAGCCATAGAGGGACTGGAAGGCCTGGGAAATGGGGCCGGAAAGACCATGGATTCCTGGTATATTGAGAAAAAAGATCTTCGGGATCCGGCATATGAGAAGATGCTGTTTCCCATTGAGTAACAGGAGGATAACGGTATGATATTGAAAAAGGTCTTGTTTCTGTCTCTGACATGTATGCTTCTTGCCGCCTGTCAGAGCAGCCAGAAAGAAGAGCAGAAGACATCCATCCGCATCGGCATCAGTCTGTACCGCGGTGATGACACCTTTATCAACAATATCCGCAGCGTGCTGGAGGAGAAGGCAAAAGAATATGAGCGGGAGCGGGGGATCAAGGTGACGCTGGACATTCAGGATGCAAAAGGAAGCCAGAATACGCAGAACAATCAGGTGGAGCGGTTCATCTCCCTGGGCTGCGACGTGCTGTGTATCAACCCGGTAGACCGAATGGACGCATCGGTTATGATCGACCGTGCCATGGCAGCAAAGGTGCCGGTGGTATTCTTTAACAGACAGCCTGTGGAGGAGGATATGAACCGGTGGGATCAGCTGTATTATATTGGCGTGGATGCCAAGGAAACCGCCGTGCTTCAGGGGCAGATGGTGGTGGAACTCTATAAAAAACAGCCTGGCGCCGTGGATCTCAACGGAGATGGGGTGATCAGTTATGTTTTGCTGGAGGGAGAGAGCAGCCACCAGGATTCTCTGATCCGCACGGAATGGTCCATTCAGACCTTAAAGGACGGGGGAGTGCCGATTGAGAAGATCGCAGGAGGAATCGCCAACTGGGAGCGCAGCCAGGCATCGGCCATGATGGAACAGTGGCTTGACGCATACGGGGATACCATAGAACTGGTGGTCAGCAATAATGACGATATGGCACTGGGGGCCATCGACGCTTTGGACAGAGAGGGAATTCAAGGGGTTAATGTGATCGGTATTGACGGAACCACTCCGGGAATCGAGGCCCTCAAAAGCGGCAAGCTTTTAGGCACGGTTTCCGCCAACAAGGAGCTTTACGCCAGCGCCATTATGGAGCTGGCTGCCAGCTGTGCCATGAAGGGGGAACTGCCCCGGGAATATCCCCTGACTGATGGGACTTATTATTGGACTCCTCAGGAAATTTTAATCCATGAGTTGGAAGATTGACCAAATCTCAAAAGATTATCGAAGAAAATCTATAAAAAATCGAAGAAATTCTTATAGAAAATAGGGAAAAAATCCTTTATAATTAGGAATGTCAGTAGTCATAGTGTACAAAACAATGTACAGTCATATGGAAAAAACTGATAAAATCGCCCAGATGCTGGGCAGAATAACGGGAGGATTTTTTAACTATGAGATTAACCAGAAAAGCAACGGCTATGGTGTTGGCATCCATGATGGCAGTATCTTTGACTGCATGTGGAAGCAGCGATTCTTCTGCAACAGCCACCACGGCAGCTCCGGCAGCCACAGAGGCGCCAAAGGCTACAGAGGCGGCTAAAGAGACAGAAGCAGCAAAGGATGCGGCTACAGAGGCAGCTAAGGAAGCAGAAGCAGCAGCTCCCGGCGGCGGCAACATCGGTGTCTGCATCTACAAATTTGACGATGCTTTCATGACCACCTATCGTAATGCGCTTCAGGAGATCTTAGAAGGCAAAGGCTATACCGTAACCGTTATGGATGGCAAGAACGATCAGGCCGAGCAGAATAACCAGATCAACAACTTCATCGCCCAGGGCGTTGATGCGCTGATTATCAACCCGGTTATGACTTCCGCGGCAGATCAGATTATCGCTACTGTAAAAGATGCCGATATTCCTACGGTCCTGATTAACCGTGAACCCACTGCAGAGCAGATGAGCGCTTATGACAAGCTGGTTTATGTGGGATGTGATGCACGTCAGTCCGGTACCATGCAGGGCGAGCTGATCTTAGATACCGAGAATAAGGGCGACATCAACGGCGATGGCAAGGTTTCCTACATTATGATCCAGGGCGATCCGGAGAACGTAGACGCTCAGTATCGTACCGAGTTCTCCGTAAAGGCACTGACCGACGCAGGTATGGAAGTGGAAGAGCTTGACTTACAGCGTGGTGACTGGGATCGCAACAAGGGCCAGGAGATTGCACAGAACGACCTTGCAAAATTCGGCGATGAGATCGAAGTTATCTTCTGCAACAACGATGATATGGCAATCGGAGCTCTTCAGGCAATTCAGGCAGCAGGCCGTACCGTCAACGAGGACATCTATCTGGTAGGTGTTGATGCTCTTGACGCAGCTCTCAACGAGGTTGTTAACGGCAACATGACAGGTACTGTACTTAACGATGCCAACGGTCAGGCAGCAGGCGCTGTGGAGGCTATGGAAGCTTTACTCGGCGGCAAGACCTATGGAGCAGGCGAGCAGTCCATCTATGTTGACTATGTAAAGGTTACTCCGGAGAATGCAGCTGATTTCCAGTAAGCCAAAAGAGTAAACACAGAGAAGTGCGTGTGCTTGGTCGCACGCACTTTTTAAATATAGGAAAATTGATAAAGGGGGTCAGCGAATTGTCAAAGTATCGTTTGGAAATGCACAACGTGGTGAAGACGTTTCCCGGAGTCCGGGCGCTGGATGGCGCACAGCTGAATCTGCGTCCGGGAACGGTCCACGCTCTTATGGGTGAGAACGGTGCGGGAAAGTCTACCTTGATGAAGTGCATGTTCGGCATCTACCACATGGACGAAGGGGAAGTGATCTATGAAGGGGAAAAGGTTCAGATCAAAGGACCTCTGGATGCATTGAACCGCGGAATCGCCATGGTTCATCAGGAACTGCAGCCTATTCCGGAGAGAAGCATCGGAGAGAATATCTATGTGGGGAGGTATCCCACAAAGAAATATGGTCCGGTCACGGTCATAGACCATGATAAAATGTATGAGGATGCTGCCAGAGTCCTTAAGGAGGTTCATTTAAACTTTGAACCCAAGGCCAAGCTGGGCAGTCTTTCTGTGTCCCAGATGCAGCTTGTGGAGATTGCAAAGGCTGTCTCGGCAGACTGTAAGGTTCTGATCCTGGATGAGCCCACATCCTCCCTGACTGCCGCCGAGGTAGAAGCCCTCTTTACCATTATCAATGAATTAAGAGACAAGGGAGTATCCATTGTCTATATCAGCCATAAGATGGATGAGATTTTGCGGATCAGCGATGAAGTCACCATTATGAGAGACGGGCAGTATATCGGCACCTGGGAGTCCAGGGAACTGACCACAGACTTCATTATCACCAAGATGGTGGGCCGCGAGCTCTCCGAACTGTACCCGGTTCGCGAGAACAGGCCGGAGGAAGTAGTCTTTGAGGTGGAAGATTTTACTTCCATAAACCCCAAGAGCTTCCGCCATGCCTCCTTCCAGCTGCGTAAAGGCGAGATTCTGGGTGTGGCAGGACTGGTGGGCGCACAGCGTACAGAGCTTATGGAAGGCCTTTTCGGACTCCGGGCCCACACAGCCGGAAGAATCATCTATAAAGGGCAGGAACTGAAGATCAATCAGCCCAAGGATGCCATTAACAACGGTATCGCCATGTTGACGGAGGACCGCCGGGCTACAGGTATTCTTGGCGTTCTGTCCATTGCGGATAATGTTTCCATCGCGTCCCTGAACAAGTATCTGATCGGAGGAGTTATGCTGGATGATGGCAAGATCGAAAATCTGGTTCAGGAAAACGTAGCTAAACTTTCCATAAAGACGCCATCCTCTAAGACACAGATTCAATCTCTCTCCGGAGGCAACCAGCAGAAGGTACTGATCAGCCGCTGGCTGGCCAACAATCCTGATATTTTCATTATGGATGAGCCTACCCGCGGTATCGATGTGGGTGCCAAGTATGAGATCTACTGTATCATAGCCGAGATGGCAAGACAGGGCAAGAGCATCATTATGATATCCTCCGAGATGGGAGAACTCATCGGCATGTCGGACCGCATTATGGTTATGTGCGATGGCCGTATTACCGGATTTATTGAAGGAAAAGACGCCAATCAGGAGAATATTATGGCTCTGGCAACCCAGTTTGAATAAGGAGGGAGAACATTATCATGCAAAAATCATTTGATCTGAAAAAATTTATGTCCAACAATGCAATCATCATTCTGATTGTGATGCTGGCCATTCTCACAGGATGTACTACAAAGAATTTCTTTACCACCAACAACTTTAAGAACCTGGTAGTTAATGTTGCTCCCCGCTTTATTATCGCCTGCGGCGTGTCGGGATGTCTGATCACCAAGGGTACGGATCTTTCCGCAGGCCGCGCAGTAGGTCTGGCTGCCTGTCTTTCTGCCATGATGCTTCAGAGCGTTGACTATGCGGCACGTATGTTTCCGTGGATGCCGGATATCCCATGGCCTGTAGCCTTGGTTGTGGTTATGATTATCATGGGTGCTTTCGGTGCAGTCAACGGTATTGTGATCTCCATCCTTAAGGTTCCGCCTTTTATCGCCACTCTGGGTATGCAGACCATTATCTACGGCCTCTGCTCCCTGATCACCAACAACCAGCCTATGGGAGGCTACAAAAAGAGTTATCTGACTGTGGCCAGCGGTTCCATGGGCCCCATCCCTTATCTGATGATTTTTGCTGTGGCTGTGGGAATCTACTTCCTGTTTTTGTACAACAAGACCCGCCACGGCAAATATATGTATGCCATCGGCGGCAATGAGAACGCGGCACAGGTTGCCGGTGTCAATGTCCGCGCTTCCCTTATTCGGATCTATGTGCTGGCAGGCTGTATGTATGCCATGGCAGGATTCCTGGTAGGCGCAAAGGCCGGCGGAGCCTCCACGGCAACAGGCCAGGGCTATGAGCTGGAAGCCATTGCTGCATGTACCATCGGCGGTGTATCCGCCAACGGCGGCGTAGGACGGGTAGGCGGCATCTTAGTAGGCGTTCTGGTGTTTGAGATCTTAAAGATCTGCCTTCAGTTCCTCCGCGTGGATCCAGCTTACACCTATATCGCACAGGGTCTTGTAATCGTTATTGCAGTTGCACTTGACTTGAGAAAATATCTTCAGAAGAAATAAATAGGTGATTGCGAAGCTCAAAGCTGAGAGAATATTCTGTCCATATCTTTCATCCAAAGCCTGTTGCACCAAGCATTCCAATGAGCCCAGTAAAGCAGAACCCAGTCGGGTATCATCCCTCCTGTGTTCCATGGTCTCATTTCCACGGCGCAAATGTCTTTTTCTGTAAGATATGGCCAGAATATTCAGCCAAGTTTTGAGTTTTGCAATTACTTTAAGGAAAAATAAATCAGGAAAGGGGCGTTTCGCCATGACAGAGGAGCAGAAGACCTCCGGTGAGGAGGCTGGGAGGCAGCAGGAGCAGGAGGGGAAGCCCTCCTCGGGAAGTGCTTTTGAGGGGATCTATGACCGTCTGCCGGATATTTCTGTCAAGGCAGTGGATCGCTTCATTGTGCTGTGTATCATTGCCCTGGCGGCAGTCATAGTGATCGGAGTGCTGAGGGCGCAGCATATTATCTAGGGGGGCATGAAAGCCCCCCTTTCTCAATCACCGATTATACAAAAAAGCATAATTTAGAGGAATCTGCAGCACAATAAACCCATTGAAACACACAAAAAAGGAGGCTATTATTATGAGCAAAGCATTTGAACAGCTTCAGCCGTACCTGGAGAAGGCCCAGGCCTTTCAGACAGCCAAGGTTCTCTTTGAGTGGGATAACGAGACCCTGGCGCCAAAGACTGCAGGGGCCGCTACGTCCAAGGTAGTAGGCACCCTGTCGGCAGAGTATTTTTCCGTTATTACGGATGAGAAGGTAAGCCGTCTGGTGGAGGAATGCAGGAAGGAGGCTTTGAATCCGGTAGAAGAGGCTATTGTCAGGGAGCTGGAGGAGGAGATGGAAAAGCTGGAGTGTATTCCGGCAGGAGAATACAGGGAGTTTGCCCAGCTGACAAGCGAAGGCACCAGAATCTGGGCGGAGGCCAGGAAAGAAAAAGATTTTGAAAGGTTTGCCCCCACCTTGAAAAAACTGGTGGAGTACACCAAGAAGTTTGCCTCCTACAGGGCAAAGGAGGGCCAGAAGCTTTATGACGTGCTGCTGGATGACTACGAGAAGGGGTTTGATATGAAGACTCTGGATGAATTCTTCGGCACGCTGAAGGAACAGCTGGTTCCTTTTTTAAAGAACCTGGTGGAAAGCGGTGTGAAGATAGAAGATGGTTTTCTCACAGGGGATTATAAGGAGGAGGATCAGGAGGCCATAGGCCGGTTCTTGGCGGAATATGTGGGATTTGATTTTGACAGAGGGGTCATGGCAGTCAGCGCCCATCCCTTTACCACCAATCTGCACAATAAAGACGTGAGAATTACCACAAGCTACAATGATCATGTGGATGATTCCCTGTTCTCCGTGATTCACGAGTCGGGCCATGCCATTTATGAGATGGGGATTCCCGATGAGCTGACTCAGACTCTGGTGGGGCAGGGGGCTTCCATGGGAATGCATGAGTCCCAGTCCCGGTTCTTTGAGAACATAATCGGCAGGAATGAGGCCTTCTGGATTCCTGTATATGGAACCCTTCAAAGCCGGTTTCCCAGCCAGCTGGGCCATGTTACTATGGAGCAGTTTGTAAAGGCTATCAACAAGGTGGAACCCAGCTTAATCCGGACCCAGGCAGATGAACTGACCTACAGCCTTCACGTGCTGATCCGCTATGAGATCGAGAAAATGCTGATAGAGGAAGGGCTGGATGTGGAGGAATTACCAAAGGTCTGGGCGGACAAATACGAAGAATACTTAGGAGTCAGGCCAAAGGATGTGGCCGAGGGCGTGCTTCAGGATATCCATTGGTCCCAGGGCTCCTTCGGATATTTTCCATCCTATGCCTTAGGAAGCGCCTTCGGGGCTCAGTTCTACGCCTACATGAAGAAGCATATGGACTTTGAAGGGTTGTTAAAACGGGGGGAAATCTCTGTAATCCGGGAATTCTTAAGACAGCATATTCACCAGTACGGCAAATTAAAGACCAGCCGTCAGATGCTAAAGGATATGACAGGGGAAGATTTTAACCCTCAGTACTACATTGATTATCTCACAGAGAAGTACACAAAGCTGTACGGGCTCACTGAGGCTTAAGGCAGATTACTTGTACCGCTCCAGATAGTAATTGAATTCCGCCCCGATCAGCAGGATGCAGATGCAGATGTAGAGCCACAGCATAAGGACTACCACGGCAGTAAGACTGCCGTACATATAGGAATAGTTGCTGAAGTTATTAAAATAAATAGAAAAGAGCGCAGAGAACACAATCCATCCTAAGGTGGAGAACAGCGCTCCCGGAAGCTGGCTTTTTAAGCTGTGCCTGCGGACCGGAACTAAGGTGTAAAGGCCGGTAAACACAATGACCAGCACGGCAAGGGCCAAAAAAGAGCGGAGGCTTATGACATAGCGGGTAAAGGCAGATATGGCGGGGAAGAACCGCAGAAGCAGCCGTTCTATGCTGGTTCCCAGAACCAGAAGGAGAAGGCTTGCCACACAGGCCAGCACAAACAGGATGGTGTATCCGGAGCATATGAGGCGCCGCATAATGTATCCTCTGGACTGGGGGCTTTCATAGACCCGGTTCAGCCCCCGCTCAATGCCCAGCATGCCTCTGGACGCAGACCAGATAGCCACCAGAGCAGTTACCGACACCATGGTAGCAGGAGATTTTGCATAGAGATCATCCACAATGCCGATTACCAGGGAGTCCAGCATATCCGGCATGATGGACACCAGAAGCTCCAGGAGATCGGATTTATTCACTGCCGGTATCCGCTGAATCAGGGTGAGAAGCAGCATAATAAAAGGGAAGAATGAGATTACGATAAAAAACGAGGCTTGCGCGGCATAGACCGTAACCTCGTCTTTTTTATATTTGTCAAAAATCCGTTTTCCTTCCACAATAAAATAGAACATGTTCAACCTGCCTTTACCTAATCCTGCAGCGCAATGGGATGCTTCTGTTTCTATGTATATTATCATGAGTTGTGAAAAATGGCAAGGAGGGTGAAGAATATCCTTGAAAATGAGGGGTAGGGAGGGTATACTATAAAAGATATTTTTTCGTTCAGAGGTTGGAAAACAGACATTCCGCGCTCCATGGGAAAAGGTATCAGATTCGTAAATTTGGAGATAGTATGGAATATATTCCCGCAAAGACCATTGTGACAAAGACAAAAAGCTCCCAGTGGTTCGGCATTGATTACAATATGAATATTTACAAGGGATGCTGTCATGGCTGTATTTACTGTGACAGCCGTTCTGAGTGCTACCAGATTCAGGACTTTGACCGGGTGAGGGCCAAGGAGGATGCCCTCAGGATCATCCGGGACGACTTAAGGAGAAAAGTCAAGAAGGGTGTGGTGGGGACAGGGGCCATGAGCGATCCCTACAATCCCTTTGAGAAGGAGCTGAAGCTTACCAGGCATGGGCTGGAGCTCTGCGATGCCTTGGGATTCGGTGCGGCTATTGCCACCAAAAGCACGTTGATGCTTCGGGATGGGGATATTCTGGAGAGTATCAGAGAATATGCCCCCGTACTGTGTAAGGTGACCGTGACCACCACAGACGATGCCCTGGCAGAAAAGCTTGAACCGGGGGTGTCCCGGCCTTCTGAGCGCCTTGACATGATTGCAAAGTTAAGCGGGAGAGGGATTTTTACGGGGATTCTGCTTATGCCGGTCCTTCCTTTCCTGGAGGATTCTGAGGACAATATCTGCTCTGTGGTGAAGGCGGCCCATGAAGCAGGGGCTTCCTTTATCTACGGAGCCATGGGTATGACCTTAAGAGGGAATCAGAGAGAATGGTATTTTGACCGTCTGGAGCAGCTGTTTCCCGGCAAGGGCTATAAGGACAAGTACTTAAGAACCTACGGCAATCAATACCAGTGTGTCAGTCCCCGTGGAAGGAAGCTGTGGGAGATTTTTGCAAAGGAATGTGAAAAATATGGGCTCCTTTACAAGATGCAGGATATCATCCCTGCCTATAAAAGGCCTTATGAGATAAGACAGTTAAGTATGTTTGAGTAATCCCTAAGAGGTTGGGCGAAGGACAGGAGACGATTATGAAAGATAAGATGACGAAACTGGAGAAATACTGGATTCTTTACGATGTGGGCAATTCGGCCTTTGTGCTTTTGGTATCTACCATTCTGCCCATCTATTTTAACGACCTGGCCAAAAAAGGCGGGATATCTGAGGTGGATGCCCTGGCCTACTGGGGGTATGCAATGTCCGTGTCCACCCTTGTTGTGGCTTTGATCGGTCCGGTTCTCGGCGCCATGGCAGATACCAAGGGATATAAAAAGCCTATTTTCACGGCATGTGTGATTGTGGGAGCCATAGGGTGCGCCGCCCTGGCCCTTCCGGGAGACTGGCTTGTCTTTCTGGTGATCTTCGCAGGGGCCAAGGTAGGGTATTCGGCAAGCCTGATCTTTTATGATGCCATGCTGTCTGACGTGACCGAGGCCGAGCGGATGGATCAGATTTCTTCCCAAGGATATGCGTGGGGGTATATCGGAAGCTGTGTGCCCTTTGTCATCAGCCTGTTCTTTATCCTGGGCAATGAAGCCATAGGCATTTCCATGCCCGCCGCCATGGCCATAGCCTTCTTCCTCAACGCCGCATGGTGGATGGCGGCGACCCTGCCTCTCCTTAAGCATTACCATCAGCACCATGGGATTCCCAAAAAGGAACATGTGGTGAAGGAGAGCTTTGGCCGGCTCAAGAAGGTCTTTGCAGATATCAGAAGGCACAGAAGGATCTATCTGTTTCTTTTGGCATTCTTCTTTTATATCGATGGGGTCTATACCATCATTGAGATGGCCACTGCCTACGGAAGCGCCATAGGCTTAGACAGCCAGGGCCTTCTTCTGGCCCTTCTTCTCACCCAGGTCGTGGCATTCCCCTGCGCGCTTTTCTTTGGAAAGGCAGCAAAAAAATATAAGAATACTACCCTGATTAAGGTCTGTATTGCAAGCTATTTCTGCATTGCCCTTTTTGCCGTTCAGCTGGACAAGCAGTGGGAATTCTGGCTTTTAGCCGTGTGGGTAGGCATGTTTCAGGGAGGAATCCAGGCCTTGTCCCGGTCCTATTTTGCAGGAATCATTCCGCCGGAGAAGTCAGGAGAGTTCTTTGGAATCTTTGACATCTGCGGAAAAGGGGCTTCCTTTATTGGCACGGCCATGGTGGGAGCCATAAGCCAGATAACCCAGAATCCGGGAAGCGGCGTGGGGATGCTGGCGGTTCTGTTCGCCGCAGGATTTGTGCTTTTCGGAATGGCGGCAAAGGAGTAGGTGATTTTTAGAGGCCGTCCGCCCTCACGGAGAGGCCGGCCTTTCCCTATCCCGCCGCCATTGTTCGGACTGTCTTAGATGCTCTACAAATGCCCGGGCCATATCCGATACATACCCTTTTTCCTTGTACACAGCCGCCATCCGGGTTACGGTCAGATCAGAGCTGATAGGGTGTCGTGAGAGGGGGCGGGCAATGGGAAGGCTGCATATGGTCTCAGGAACCAGGGCCACTCCAAGGCCTGTTCCGGCCCAGAGAAGGCAGGTCCTGGCGTCGTCATTTCTGCAAAAAATATCAGGCTCCACCCCGATATTCTGGAAGGCGGAGGAGATAATGGATTCAAAACGGCGATAGTAGATGAGAGGCTTCCCTGCCAGGTCGGTAAGGCGGATGGCAGTCCCGGGAGGCAGGGGCTCAAAGTACCGGCATTGACCTACAGCCAAAAGAGGCTCCTTCGGGCCGTAACAACACTGGAAGCCCTCGCTGTTAAAGGGAGTCCGCAGGATGGCACATTCGATGAGCCCGTTTTTCAGATGTTCCAGCAGTTCATAGGTATTGCCCTCCGTCAGTTCAAACCTTACGTTGGGATAATCTCTGCAGAAATCTTTTAAGAATTCCCCTGTAAGCATATGGCCTGAGGACGAAATGGTCCCCAGCTTTAAGACTCCCCGGACACTGCTTTTAAAGCCCTGCAGGTGCTTTTGCGTGGAGTCCATGACAGCCAGAATGCTTTTGGCCCGCTCATAGAGAAATGCGCCTGCCTCTGTAGGCTTTGCCTTCCTGGAGCCCCTCACTAAAAGGGTGACTCCAAGCTCCTCCTCAAGGGCCATAAGCTGTTTGCTTAAAGGAGGCTGGGACAATCCCAGGACCTGTGCGGCCGCCGTAAAGCTGCCGGATTCCACGATGGTGACGAAATAGTGCAGTTGTTTGGAATTCATATTGATCCTTTCCCTAAAAATGGTAAAAATGTATCTTGTGTATATTATATCGTAATGCTATAATATTACAAGC
>JAAWHU010000155.1 GCA_022796015.1 Hungatella sp.
TGCTCACGGTTCAGTTTGGTGGTTCGTCACCTTTCCGGTGACTCTGAACCGGCGCTGGTAAAATGTCTGTCGACATTTTACCATAAGTTGGAATCTATGTATAGACAATTTATAAAATCTTTATGGACGGAAATTATTTTGTGTGCTAAAATCCTTCTAAACTTTACCACAAAGGAGCCTGCTATGTCAAACATCATTCCCATTACCAACCTGTCTGCCCCGGAGCTGGCTGTCTACTGCCTTCCTGAAACTCAGCTTTTTCATTATTTTGAACCAAAAAAAGGGCTTTTCATTGCCGAAAGCCCGAAAGTCATAGAACGCGCCCTTGATGCCGGATACACGCCCTTCTCTTTTTTAATGGAAGAAATCCATATTGCGGGCGAAGCCGCGCATATCATTGCAAGATGTCCTGATGTCCCCGTATATACTGCTTCCAGCCGGATACTTGCAGAGCTTACAGGTTTTCATCTCACCAGAGGGGTCTTATGTGCCATGGGAAGAAGACAGCAGCCAGAGCCCAGGGAACTCTGCGCCTGCTCACGCAGAATCGCCCTGCTGGAGCATGTGATGAATCCTACCAATGTGGGAGCTATTATCCGTTCGGCCGCAGCCCTAGGCATGGACGCTGTTCTTGTGACTCCCTCCTGCAGCGATCCCTTATACCGTCGTGCCATAAGAGTCAGTATGGGCACTGTTTTTCAGATTCCCTGGGCTTATCTGAAGGTGGAGTCCCCGGTAAATTTCTTAAAAGAACTGGGGTTTAAGACAGCTGCCATGGCTTTAAGCCCAAAAGCCATAAGTATCGCTGATCCGGTTCTTAAAGAGGCGGACAAACTTGCCATCGTCCTTGGCTCCGAGGGGGAGGGACTTGAGGCTTCCACTTTGGCGGACTGTGATTATACCGTGACCATCCCTATGTATCACAGGGTGGATTCCCTCAACGTGGCTGCGGCAAGTGCCGTTGCATTCTGGGAGGTGAGGCATTATGAATTTCTTGTACTACAAAAGAGCCTCAGATCTCTCTGAAGCTCTTCCAATCTTAAGAAAACTCTTCCGCCGCCTTCTTAATGCAGGCAATGGCATTGAGACTTCTGGGGTATCCGATGTAGGGAAGGCATTGGGACACCACCCGGACCAGGAAATCTTTGTCATTGCCCATCCTCATATTCCCCTTGGCGTGGGATGTAAGCTGCGGCTCACATCCTCCCTGAGCCGCCAGGAAACAGAAGGTGATCATCTCCCTCTCAGACAGGTTAAGCCCCTTCCGGGTATAATAATCCCCGAAACAGTTGGCTGCCAGCCAGCGGTTGATATGGCCCTGTTTCCACGCCTCCTTCATTTGGTCTCCGAATATCTGAACCTGGGCCTGGATTCCCCGCTTCAGCCGATCCTCCATGGTGGTAGTAGCCTGGCCTTCCAGGGGAAGTCTGACTCCCATATCCCCAAGCACTTCATTTACCGCCGTCAAAAACGGCCTCATGCGTCCCATGCCCAGATAGTCCACGGACTGGTAGACGATCTCCTTTACTTCCACAGGACTTAAGGCGCCCTCCAGGGCCTTCCGGCATATCACCCGGAATTCATCCAGGCCCTGACAGCCTATGAGTGATGCGAGGACAGCCATATACCTTGTCTTATCTTCTAGCTGCTGCCCCTCCTCGTAGACCACCTCTTCCTTGGCAAAATGTTCAAACCGCTCCATAAATTCCGGATCCGTTGCAAACAAATGATCTCTGTCCATGTTTATTCACCTCATCCTTTTCATCTCTGCAGATTTTATCTGTTCTCCGCCATAACTCCCACCAGCCTGTGGGGAATGTAAGGCTCTTCCAGCCATCTCAGTTCTTCTTCTGTCAAGATTACATCTACAGCCTTAACTGCCCCTTCTATATGATGAGGCTTTGTCATTCCCACCACCGGGGCTGCCGTCTTCTGCAAAAGCCATGCAAGAGAGACCTCCGTCATAGAAATCCCCCGCCGGTCCGCCAGTTTTGCCACACGGTCAATGACCACCTGATCCTGCGCCGCCGTAAGGTCATACTTGGACTTTGCATAGCAGTCTTCTCTCAGACGTCTGGAGGTCTCCCCCGGATGCTTCGACAGCCGGCCGCCGGCAAGAGCGCTGTAGGGAGTCAGGGCAATGTTCTTCTCCCTGCAGTAGGGAACCATCTCCCGCTCCTCCTCCCGGAAGATCAGGTTATAATGTCCCTGTACGGATACAAACCTTGCAAATCCCTCCCTCTCGGCTAGGGCATTGGCCTCTGCAAGCTGCCAGGCATAGCAGTTGGAAATTCCCAGATACCTCACCTTGCCTTCCTTTACCAGGCGGTTCAAACCGTCCATGATCTCATAGAGAGGCGTGGCATAATCCCACATATGATAGATGTACAGATCGATATAGTCCATGCCCAGGTTCCGAAGGCTGGCCTCCGCCATATTTCGGATATGTTCCTGGCCGCTTACGCCCTTCTCCCGCTCCTCACAGGATCTTGGAAGAAACTTGGTGGCCACCGTCAGCTCCTCCCGCTTTCCGTACCGGGCAAGGGCACGGCCCAAATACTGCTCACTGGTTCCGCTCTGATATGCCGATGCCGTATCAAAAAAATTAATCCCCTTTTCCAGCCCCTGGAAAATCACGGTTCGTGACTCCTCCGGCCCCAGAGTCCAGCTGTGCTGTCCCTGCTTCGGATCTCCAAAACCCATACATCCCATGCAGACCCTGGATACATTCAGCTGTGAATCCCCTAATGTTATATAGTTCATTTTCCTTCTCCTTCTCCGATTCTGCTATCGGCTTCCTCATAATCTGTAACCAGTATACCTGATTTTAAAGGAGATGGAAAATGCCTGATTCTTATAGAAAACCTATGCTTTATATGTATAGTTTGCAGATGCCCTGATTCCTTTCCTCTAATCCAAACGGTTCTTCACCGTAAACACTGCCAGCTGGGTTCGATCCTTTAATTTCAGCTTGTCCAGAAGACGGGAAATATTGTTCCGCACCGTTCCCTCTGCCAGAAAAAGCCGGGCGGCGATCTCTTTGTTGTCCATGCCCTGGGCAACGCATCTCATAATATCGCGCTCCCTAACTGTCAGGCTTTCTGCCTCCGGCACAGTATCGTCTCCGCCTTTGGACAGAGTCATCTGGCGCCGGATGCCCTCGAACACACTGACCCCGAAAACCCCCATGCCGGAACAGACCATTTTTACCGACTGAATGACCTTCTCGTCCTCCATCTCCTTTAAGATATATCCGTCGGCTCCGCTTCCCACAGCCGCGTCTATGGTCTCCTGGTCGTCAAAGGTGGTGAGAACCAACACCTTCACTGCCGGGAAAGCCTTTTTAATGGCGGCAATCCCCCAGGCTCCGTCAAATTCCGGCATCCTCATATCCATAAGCACCACATCCGGCTGCTGTGTCCGGCAGCATTCAAATGCTTCCTTTCCGTTGGATGCCAGGCCTGTTACCTGGATATCAGGATCCTGGCTTAAAATAGCCTTTAACCCCTGTCTTAAGATCTGGATATCATCGGCGATCACTACCCGAATCATAACGTTCTCTCCTTTCCCGCTGAACTGGATTTAGGTAATTGCGAAACTCAAAACTCGGCTGAATATTCTGACCATATCCTGCAGGAAAAGACATTTGCACCATGGAAATGAGACCATAGAACACAGGA
>JAAWHU010000156.1 GCA_022796015.1 Hungatella sp.
TCCAATTCCTCATCTGATAAGATTCTTTCAAATTCCAGTCCTCTTTCTTCAAAATATTTCTCCCACTTTGAATATTCCTTGATATCTTTCGCTTCTATGTCCCCATCTGCCATCGCATTCATAATTTCCATATACTTACGCGTCACCCCTATCGGGCACATGACGGCCCAGCTCTTGAATGGATTGGCATCATTATACTCATTTTCATCAATATTTATCAGCGTCCCTCCACACGTCTTATTAGTGCTGATGGCATCCTCACGGATAGTCTTTATCATTTTGTTTTTAAATTCTCCGTCTTCCATCATTTTCCTGAAAGCCTCATCCGTTATCTGTATGGATGTAGTTGCTCTATTTACAGCATTTTTCTGTGTCCTGCCTGTTCTCTCGTATGCACCCATTGCGGCATTGCTCACTCTCAAAATACTCATAATACCTTCTCTCCTTTCTTTTTCCGTCACACAATTTTATCCTGATTTTCCTGTTGCAGTATGACTGTTACCTGGAACACATCCCCTTTCGCTTTTATATTTACACCACCAAAATACCTCTCTGCCGCATCACGCACGTTCTCAAGCCCAATCCCATGTTCCATGATAATCCATGTCAGGGTACTCTGCTTCGTTGCGGCCGGAATCAAATTTCCGTCCGTCTGCACGGGTACACCCCCATCAAAGCTGTTTTCAACTTCCACCAATAAAAACGGTTTCTTCCGTTCCAGAGTAAGACGTACAAACCTTTACCCTGTTCCCGTTTTTCACAGGCTTCAACAGCATTATCCAAAAGCTTGTTCAGGATGACTCCTAAATCGAATGCCGGGATTTCCTGTCACATACTTATATTCCAGCTCCTGCATCGTCTCATCCATCCGCCGTACATAGTCCTCTATTTCCCCATACTGCCGACTCCTGCCAGCCCTTTGATGTTCGCCATATGGTTCTTCATCTCATACCTTACTTTTTCGGATGCTACCATAAAAATTCTCCGCCTCTTCCAGACGTTTCTTCATAGCCTTGACCTGCTGTTCCTTTACAAAATGTTTCCGCCTTCCGGCAAGCAAAACACGGTATCTCTTGCCAGAAATAAACCAATGCAGCCTGCCCCCGTTATGGTTATATCCCTCATAAGTCTGTATAAAATAAGTGTCATTGCCGCCAATAATACGGAATAAGAAAATGTCAGGCAGAACCTCCCAACTGTCATGCATTGATTCACTTCCTGTAGATAACTATCCTGCTGAAAATCAATACTTTTCATCATAATGCTCATTACTTTTTCCCTCTGAAAACCGCTGCCCACAAAACAAGGAACATGATGGCTTATATGGCAATCTTCTAAGTATCCAATATACTATTTATCATTTCAAACGTTGGCTGGCTCATAGGCTTTCCTCCGAAATGTAATCCATATACGCCTTGCCGGCCTTATGCCGTCCAGACCTGCGCCAGAGCCGCCCAGCTCTATATCCAGAAATATAATGTCCTGCTCCTTACCATCCAAGAGATACGCATCGGCAGAATCATATTACGTGATGCTGCATTCCCCGCCCTGCTTTTTGATGAGCGAAACGAGGTAAGTCCTTATATTTTTTTATCATCACACACCGCAATTTTTACCCTATCTGCCACCTCCGGTTTTCAACTAACTTATCGGAAAAATGAAGACGATTTTTAACCCCTGCTTCATGAATGGTGAATCTGGCTACATGAATCGCAGATTTTTTGTTTTTTATATGGAACGAAACCATAGCGGCGGTTAGCTTTTGTATATTCGTTATCTCAGTAGCGCCATACTCCCTGTCAATTTGTTTACCTTCTTTTTCGCACCGCATATGGCAACTCCAAAATAATTCAGTTTCGTTTCTGGAACATCCTTCATCTTTTCAATAAACTCATCATAGGTCTTGCACCCCTGAGCAAGGCCTGAAAAATCCACCACCGTCAAGTCCGAAAACTCCGGCTCATACAGCTTTTCACGGATAGACTTGATCACCTCCACATTGCCCTTTAAAATTGGCACCGGAAATTCAATGATCCCCAAATGACTGTTTCCCGTCCTGTCATACACATCTGCGCCTACGACCTCCGGCATCTGCTTTCCCAGCGTGATACCCATAATGGCCGCCGTGTTCGCTATGATACCAAGCGGCAGGTTCTCGTCAATCACCATGACACATTTTTCATTCTGTAAATCCATATTTCAGTCCTCCTGTTCTTTGGAGGATTTCTCCTCCTGATTTTTTTGATAACGGCTCTTCTGCCCTTATCGCAGACTCATTCACCGTTCCCATTTCCTTTCCTGCTATATCCAGAAAGGAAAAGCCCCGCAACCGCCAGGGCCGTCCCCATGACGGAAACCCACGTCACCAGTTCCTTCAGCGCCAACACGGAGGTCACCACCGTTATGACAGGAACCATGTAAATATAAGTGCTGGTCTTCACTGCACCAAGCGCCTTTACCGCAAGGTTCCAGGTGACAAAGCCGAGTGCGGACGCCCCCAGCCCAAGGTACAGAATATTCAGCAGATGCGTCACACCCGCAAACCGTTCCAGCCCGATTTCATGGTACACAATTTTACCAAAAGCAGTAAAACTGTGTACTCTCGCGGCAGTCGCCAAATGTTCGTGCAAGCACGCCCACACAAATGCCGCGAGGACTGCCAGCAAATCCCCCATTGGGTTCAGTTCCAGTTTAGAGCCGTTAAAGCTGATCAGTGCAACACCTGCCATCGCCACTACAAATCCTGTGAAAAAATTCGCTCTTAGTTTCCCTTCCGATTTTAGGAACAAGCGTGACAGGATCGCTGTAAAAAACGGCGCAACCGAGATGATGATAGTGAACAGCGCCGCCAGATGCCCGGCTGATCTCCTATTCCCCATGCTGCCCACCATCCCCGTCTTTATCCGAGAATATTTCACGGTAAGTACCCGGCGCAAGCCCTATGAACTGATTGAAATAATTTGTAAAATGGCTCTGGTCTGAAAATCCTGTCCTGATCGCTGCCTCCACGGGCGGCACACCTTCCGATAACAGCTTTTTTGCCTCATTGATACGGATCGTCTCAAGGTATCGATACGGCGTGACTCCTTTTTCTTTTGTAAAGGCCCGCAGCAGCGTTGACTTGCTAAGCCCTGCGTGACTGCAGATCTGGTCTAAATAGATGCGCTCCGTAAAATGCCCTGCCATGTATTCACACGCTTTTTCAATCTCCTGCCTGCATTCCGGGATACAGCATTCAAAGGGCTGCCCATAATTCTGGATAAGATATGAAAACAGGAACAGTAAGGTTTCCTCCTTCTTAAACTCCCCAGACCCTTTCATGACTATCTCATGCAGCGGGCGTAGATGGCAGGCTATCTCCTCATCGCAGATAACATTTTCTGAAAATCCCGGAAGCTCCCGTTTTCCCGTGACTTCCTCCGCCAGATCGAGCATGATCTCCTTTGAGATGTTAAATCCCCGGTAATCAAACGTCCCTTCATCGCTTTGCACACAGGCATGGCTGTCACCCGGATTGAAAAGCACGATGCCGCCTTCTTCTATGGTATATTCCCTGTCCCGGCAGGAAAGCACACGCTCCCCTTTCTCCACAAACCCTATGACATAATGCTCATGGAAATGGCTTGGAAAAGGCTGCACGATTCCCTCAAATCGGTATGC
>JAAWHU010000047.1 GCA_022796015.1 Hungatella sp.
AGTCCCCGATACGTCCGTCGTACTTCTTCCGCCTTTGCCGGCAACGCCTCCCACTGCCTCCCAACTTCGTTTGCCATTTCTGCCTTCCTGCACATACCCCGGATTCCCTCTCTCCTCCTCCAGCTTCGCCAGCTCTTCCATGGCTTTCAACCCCGCCGGCGTCGCCGCCCACCCAAGTCCCAGCACATTGGCGATTATATTGGTTGCAATGGCATCTTCTGCGGGATGACCCTCGGGAAGGCGTGGGAAGAGAAACCTAAGGACAGGTTTCATCCTCCTTGTAATCTGTTCAACCAATCCTGCTTTCTGCCCAATCTCAAGAATCCCTGTCCACAGCGACATAACTCCCAGCATGGTAATGCACAGGCTTACCGCCTCTTTTGCCGAGTTTAAGGCACCCTGGGTCACCTCATTCATAGTTCCGTGAAAAGCTCCCCAAAGAATCCCTGCCAGCATCATAAACGCCCAAAGATAATTTAACATAGCCCAACCCTGTTACACTTTGTTTTATCTTATGCCCTTAGTCTTATCAGCTATTCCCCTGAGGTTTACTTTTTATATCCCCATTGCCACATTTCCCAAAATCAGCTAAAATATAGTCATCAAATCAACAGGAGGTGCCCGGCGATCTATGGAAATCAGACCCTTGCGCATAGGCGGTCTTCTTCTGCCCTCCAACGTCCTCATGGCGCCTCTGGCGGGATATACCTGTTATCCCTTCCGTGTTATGGCTTATGAGATGGGAGCAGGCTTGTGTTTTACGGAGATGGTCAGCGCCAACGCCCTGAAATACGAGGACAGAGCCACCAAGCGTCTTTTGTTTACCAATCAGAAGGAGCCCATAAAGGCGGTTCAGCTTCTGGGCGGCTCACCTGCGGTCATGGAACAGATGGCCGAAAGTCCGCTCTTAGAGCCCTTTGACCTTATTGATATCAACATGGGATGCCCTGTGCCCAATGTGTTTAAAAGCGGGGAGGGAAGCGCCCTTATGCTGGACATGGAGAGAGCTGCCGCCATAATCCGGGCCTGCAAGAAAAGCGGCAAGCCTGTGTCCGTCAAATGCCGCACCGGAATCCGGGAAGATCAGATGTTTGCCCCGGAATTTGCCCGTATGTGTGAAGATGCCGGAGCTGACATGATCACCATCCACGGCCGAAGCCGCTCTATGATGTATGACGGCATTCCCTGCTATGACCAGATTGCCCAGGCCAAGGCAGCCGTCTCCATCCCTGTCATCGCCAACGGAGGAATCCTTTCGGCCCGGGATGCCCATGACATGATGGCAAAAACCGGAGCAGACGGAGTCATGATTGCCCGCTATGCCCTGGAAAATCCTTTTATATTCCATGAGCTCACCGGAAGGCCCTGCAGAGAATCCATTCTGGACCTCCTTCTTTGGCAGCTTGAGCTGACAGCGACATACTATGACGAAACCTTCACCCTGACCTACATGAAAAAGCTGGCATCCTACGCTATGAAAAAACGGAAGGGAACCAAAAAATATAAAGAAAACCTGTATCAGTGCGGCTCGGCAGAGGAAATGAAAGCACTTTTCACCATAATATTTGCAGATACAAGGACGGTATAAGAACTATGGAAGAAAACGATATGATCCCTGATCTTTACATGGAAAACGGTATCCTGATTTCATACAGCGGCCGCGAGGAATCCGTAACGGTTCCGGAAGGCATCCACACCATCGGGGAGGGCGCCTTTAAGGCTTGTGTTTCTCTGAAAAAAATCATTCTCCCCCAAAGCCTTCACACCATCATGGCCGGGGCCTTCAAGGGCTGCCGGAAGCTGGAAGAGCTCTTGATTCCCCAGAGTGTATGCCGTATCGGCGAATACGCCTTTCACCGGTGCCACAGCTTAAAGCAGATGGATCTTCCCCCATCTGTGGAGGAATTAGGCGACTGTACCTTTCTCTACTGCGACAGCCTGACACGGATATCCATGGCGGGCGTCCGCCATATCGGCAGGCAGGCTTTTGTCAATGATGTGGCCTTAAGGGAATTGGTGATCTCAAGAGAACTCCCTGAGGATGGGATCTGTGATGTGTTCACAAGCTGCGGAAATATCTCTTCCATCGCATTTCCTGACGGCGAGACCTTTACCTTTCCCAACACCGTGGAAGTTGTGGCAGGACAAATGGATGTGCCTTCCATAGTGCGCGCCATTGCCGTGGATGTGCTCCGCATGATGGAACTTGATGGGAGAAGGCTGGTCAAATTCCTTACCAATCTGAAGCATGTTAAGATTCCCCAGGGCATTGTGTCCATTGGAAAAAGCTGCTTTTTTGACAAGCGAGGCATTGTGTCGGTCACACTGCCTGCCTCCTTAAAAGAGATTGAAAGCCGGGCATTCCGCAACTGCATCAGCCTGGAGACCGTCACATTTAACTGTGACGCAGTCTTTATCCACGAAAATGCCTTCCAAAACTGCACCTCCCTGGGGCACATTTACACGGAAGACGGAGCACTCCATTCCTTTCACGGTATCGGAGAACTTTCCGACGAAAAGGTTCCTCCCCTGGTTCAGACTATTTACCGGCAGATCATGGACAATTTCCTTATCAGCGGAACCATTCTCCTGCGGTACCTTGGCAGCGAATCCCGGGTGGCAGTGCCCGAGGGAATTACCATCATTGCAGAGGAAGCATTTGCGGGAAATGAGGCTGTTGATCGGGTGATTCTGCCTGACAGCCTTTTGGAAATAGGCGCATCTGCATTTCGCGGCTGTCTCCTTCTGCAGACCATAGAATTTCCCGGCCAGGTGCGCCGCATCGGGGCGGGAGCCTTTGAAAACTGTATCAAATTAATCCGGGCCGCCCTTCCTCCCAACCTTAAGGAGCTGGAAGATTGCACCTTCAAGCACTGCCATGTACTTCGGGAAATTTCCTTTGGGCCGAAGCTTGCTGCGATTGGAGAACAGGCCTTTTACCAATGTATTTCTCTGAAAGATGCTGCTTTTCCCCAAAGCCTTGTTTCCATAGGGCCCATGGCCTTTTACCGCTGCCTGGGACTGAAAGAAGTCGTCCTTCCCGCTTCTGTCACACAGGCCGGTAATCTGTGCTTTGGGGAAAGCGGGGTGAAAAAAGTCCGCATATTCGGAGATGGCCTGGAGTTCGGCACGGATATATTCTCCCGCTGTCCTAAGCTCCACACACTTATACTGGAACCGGGAGTCCTCCACATGGCCGACCGTCTGGCTTTTGGCTGTATCTCCCTGAAACGTGTCGTTGTGCCTGACTCGCTAAAATCCGTGGGAAAGCAGGTTGTGGAGAACACGCCTTTTGTCCGGCAATGCGGAGGGCTCTCGGAAGCAGAGGGGATTCTCTGGGATGGAAGCAGCCTGTCCGGCGATACGGTACTGCCGGAAGCCGTAACCATAGTGGCCGGGGCAGCATGTTACGGCAATACCTCCCTGACCCGGATTCAAATTCCTGAAAGGGTCACATGGATCGGCCCTGCCGCTTTCAAGGGATGTGAACGGCTTACTGCCCTATCCTGGCCCTCCGGCATTGATAACATGGAAGAGGAGATGTTTGCCGGATGCTGCGCCCTAAAATCCATAGACACCCGTTCCTCTTTCCGTTCCATAGGCCAACGGGCTTTTTGGGGCTGTGGGAAATTGTCCCGTCTTCCTCTTGATTCCCTGGAAGAGCTGGGAAAAGAGGCGTTCTCCGGCTGTGTATCCTTGAAGCCTGAGGCCTTACCTGCTTTGACCCGCACCGGGGAGGGAGCCTTTGACCATACCTGTTTTCCTCCTGTTATAGGCCGCATCCTTATACGGGGCCAGGACTTAAAAGGGGAGGTCTGCGTACCGGAGGGAATTTGCTCCATCGCCCCCTATGCATGTTCCTCCAACCGGCAAATCACCAAGCTCATTCTCCCGGAAAGCCTCTCTCATGTGGGAGAAGGGGCCTTCTGGGGATGCTCTGCCCTGGAGACCGTAGACTTTTCCCACCCCGGCCATGTATGCCGTATTGACAGCCGGGCATTTGAGAAATGCAGCTCTCTGAAATCCATAACCCTTTCCGCAGACTATGCAGGGGACAGGGCATTTGCCTTCTGTACCTCCCTTGCAGAGGCAGCCCTTTATGGAGTGAAGGTCTTAAATGACCGGCTTTTTGAGGGGTGCCGGAATCTGAAAGCCTGCATATGCCCCCAGGCGGAGCAGATCGGGCGCTTCTGCTTTGACGGCTGTGTGAACATGGAATCTTTTGACTGCTCCCACATCTTCCGTATCCGCAGTTACGGGTTCCAAAATTGCCATGGTCTCACAAAACTGACTCTAAAGGACGGCGCCCTTCTCATGCCCCACGCATTTGGGGACTGCGGAAGAATCGAAGAGATTACCATTTCCGGGGCCGGTGACCTGTGCCTTAAGGAATATGCCCTTTCAGGCTGTACGTCCTTAGAGAGAATCATCCACAGGGGAGAGGTCTGGCGGCTTAAGACCTACCAGGATGTGTTATCCCCCAGATTCCCGGAAAACGTCCGCCTTTTATATCACAGCGCCCTCAGTTGTTTCCTGGTGGAAAAAGGGGAGGTTCTCTCAGGATACAAGGGTCAGGGAAGGAGAGTCCGAATACCGGAGGGAATCCGGCGGATCAACGGAGAGGTTTTCAGAGATATTCTCATGCTCGAGGAGGTACAGCTTCCAAAGACCGTGGAGTACATCGGCCCAAGAGCATTTCACGGGACGAAATGGCTGGAACACCAGAGGGAGCTGTCCCCCTTGGTCATAGCAGGCCACATGATCCTGGACGGTTCCTGCTGCCGGGGAGAAGTCGTCATTCCCGAGGACATAAGCCTTGTGTGCGGATGGGCGTTTGCAAACGGTATGGGAATCCGCAGCATTCGTGTTCTCTCTCACCGGGTCAAAGTGGAAGAATATGCATTCCGCAACTGTATCTATCTGGAACAGATGACACTGGCCGACCGCTCCGTCATAGAGTTTCACGGCATCCAAGACCGCCGGCGCAGTCTCCCTGCCATAGCCCGGCAGGCGGTTATGGACCGGTTAAACTGCTTTAAGACCGATGAAAATGATGTGTTGGCAGAATGTACCGGCAATATCTCTGACCTTCTTGTGGCAGACGGCATTACCGCCATCGGCGCCGGCGTGTTTCAGGACAGCAACCTGTTGTCCCGCATCCATCTGCCGGATTCTGTAACATCCATTGGCAAAAGCGCCTTTTCGGGATGCAAATGGCTGACAGTTGTGGAACATGGCATGGGTGTAGAGAAGATCGAGGCCATGGCCTTCTCTGGATGCGGACGGCTGGAACGGATCGAGCTTTCTCAAGCTCTCCACTTTATCGGAGCAAGGGCATTTGAGCATTGTACTTCCCTAAAGGAAATCCTGATCCCTGAGGGGATTGAAGAGATTCCCGACCGGGCGTTTTTCCGCTGTCACAGCCTGGAGAGGGTGTGTCTTCCTTCTTCCTTGAGACGAATCGGCAGGGAGGCATTTGCCTTCTGTAAAAATATGCAGATACCTTCTATAGGCTCTGATGTTGCTGTGGGGGACAGAGCTTTTGAGGGCTGTGGAAAGGAGGCGTAATATGGGGTATCGAGCACTTGGGCGCACCGGCCTTCTTGTATCTGAAATCGGCTTTGGCACCATCCCGATTCTTAAAGGCAGCGTTCCCGTTCTGCCTGACTATTATAATCTCAGCGATCATGAGGCCCTCTCTGTCATGGAACATGCCTTCCGCCTGGGCTGCAATCTCTATGACACGGCCATTGTCCCCGAATATGGGGATGCGGAACTGAAGCTGGGGAAATTTGCCTCCTTTATAGGCCGGGAACGCCTTGTCATCTCCGACAAGGCCCGGTTCTATGACGGCAATGAGATGTATGCGGCCGTAGAGACCTCCTGCAAAAACCTTGGTACCTGGGCTGATGTGTATTTTGTCCATCAGGTGGATCCTGACAGTCAGGATGAGGTGTTTGAAAAGGGCGGGGCCTTAGATGCCCTTACAGAGCTGAAACAGCGAGGTCTTATTCGTTTTACGGGAATTGCCTCCCACTATTATGATATTCTCTTAAGAGGCGCCGCCGACTGCCGGGTGGACGTGCTTCAGGGCAGCGGCAATCTTCTGGAACGGGGAATGCTGGACCGAATAAAAGAAGAACCCCTTTTTCGCCAAAAGGGGCTCATGATCAACAAGGTATATGCCGCAGGCCTTCTCCCTGCTTTTTTTCCTGTGGAAACTCTCATCGGTACAGTGCTGTCCTACCCCATATCCAGCGCCCTCATAGGCATGGGAACCATAGACCAGGTCTCTGCCGCCATGGGCGCCTGCCGGAAAGCTTCCGGTGCACCGCCTTCTTTCAGTCAGGTGCTTTCCGTCCTTGAGAAGGAATATTCCCCCATTCCCTGCGACCGCTGTCAAAGGTGCGTCTGTCCCCTGGGCACGGAGATTCACACCATCTTCCGCCAGTATCAATACTATTTTTTAGGAAAAGAGTACTGGGCACTTAAGAAGCTGAAGCTGGGGATTGAGGAAAGTGCCAAGTTCTGTCAAAGGTGTGAAGCCATGCCCTGTATGGATATGTGTCCTATGGGGATCCGGATTCCGGATGAAATGGGGAGGGTGTGGAGGCTTGTATCAGGGATGCCGCCTGTCATGTGATATTGAGGACGATTATTTGAGGCCTTATCCTATGGGGGCTACTTTTTGTTGGAAAGAATTACAAAAGGCGCATAAATGACAAATCCAATTACAATTACCACTACAGTTAAGAACAATGCCTGCCACTGTCCGCTGAATGCCAGAAACTGCTGGATAAACATAGGCATGCCTGCCACGGATTCCACGTAGGATGCCGTTAAAAATCCTGATGTAATAGCATAATAGCCAAGATTAGCCGTAATTAAGGGCACCAGGACAAAAGGAATCAAAAATACAGGATTCAGCATAATGGGCAGACCGAATACCATAGGCTCGGAGATCCCGCAGATTAAGGGGATCATGGAAAGCCTGGTAATTTCTTTATATTCCTGCCTCTTGGAAAAAGCCATAATCGCCAGGGCCAAGGAGATAACGATACCGGAGCCGCCCAGATTCGTAAACAGATGGACATAAGCCAATGTATAAAACTCTGTAGGAACCAGACCTGCTGCCACTGCCGCAATATTGGCAGCCAGGGCTGCAGTCCGCACCGGTTTTGCAATTACATTCATGGCCATATGGCCGTGGATCCCCGTCCACCACAAAAGCTGTGACAAAACAACAATAATGCTTACTCCAAGCTGAGAGCCTACCACCTGGTTAAAAGGTATCTGAATCACATTATAAATAATCGAATTCACATACAATCCTGATGCCCCATAAAGAATACCGGAAAATAATCCAAATATGGTAATAGTAAGCCATGTAGGAATCAGAGCATTAAAGCTGCGGGTAATCATGGGAGGCACAGCTTCCGGAAGCTTGATCTTGATCTTCTCAAGCTTCATCAGCTTTGTAAATATGATATTGGAGGATATGGCTACAAAAAATGCCAGAAACAATGCACTGGCTCCCAGATTGCCTGCCAGATTTTCTTGATCAGATACAGCCAGAAAGCATATGGTTGAGATCAAAGCTGACAATAAGGAGTTCTGCCCTTCCTCCCCTCCAAGAATATATCCCATAAGAAATACAAGCCATAGTGACATACAGGAAATACATGCAAAGTTTACGGTAGAAAACATTTTTGAATAATTGGCAAGCCAGGCAAGGGACTCATATTTTGCAAGACCGGTGCCGGAACAGATATAGATATTGAAAAGTAATGCAAATGACCCTACAATAATAACCGGCATCATAATAGTAAATGCATCACGTATGGCGCAGATATATTTGTTGCTGTTCATATAATTAGTTATTGGCATCATCACCTTCTCCAATGCCGCCGTAAATTTTTCTAACATAACCTACCCTCCATATTTTAAAAAGATGTATCCTGTCCGTTTGAAGCAATCACTTTTTTATACCATCCAAACGATTTTTTTCTGCTGCGCTTTAATGTTCCTTTCCCCTCATCGTCCTTGTCTACATAGATAAATCCATAGCGTTTTTTCATCTCCCCTGTTCCCACAGAAATCAGGTCAATGCATCCCCATGTGGTATATCCTATTACGTCTACATCATCTATTTCGATGGCATCTTTCAGGGATTCGATATGTTTTTTTAGATAGGCAATCCGGTAATCATCCTCTATGGTTCCATCTTCTTTTACCTCGTCCACGGCCCCCAATCCGTTCTCCACTACAAAGAGCGGAATCTGATACCGGTCGTACAACTCATTTAACCCTATTCTAAGTCCCACAGGGTCAATGGGCCAGTTCCATGCACTGCGTTTCAAATAGGGATTATCCCTTGTCACATCCAGTGCCTTGCCATCCCCGGCGGAAGCCAAAGACGTAAAGTAATAGCTGATGGCGATGTAATCCACAGTACCCTGCCTTAAGGTATCGGCATCGCCTTCCTCCATATGCAGGGTACCGCCCATTCTCCTTATCTGGGCCGTACAGGTATTGGAATAGTATCCTCTGCACATCACATCCCCATAATAGAAATTGGGCATCATATGGAATCTCTGTGCAAGAATATCCTGTGGACTGCAGGTCTTTGCATAGGTCGTGGGATACTGGAACATTGCCCCAATCATAAAGTCCGGGTTAATCTTATGTCCCAGAATAACTGCACGGGCACTTGCCACCATCATATTATGAGACGCCAGAATCTTTACATCGGCCGGATTCTCACCTTCCTTAAAAAGAATCCCTGCCTGGTGATACGGCTCTCTTTTATTCATGGTTTCATTAATCTCATTAAACGTAAGCCAGTACTTCACTTTATCCCTGTATCTGGTAAAAATCACCTTACAATATCGGATAAAAAAATCAATCAATTTTCTGTTTCTCCAGGAACCGTACTGCGAAACCAGATACAGCGGCGTCTCAAAATGGGAGAGCGTAACCACAGGCTCAATCCCATAGCTTAAGAGTTCGTCAAACACCTTGTCATAAAATTCAAGCCCTTTTTCATTGGGCGACTCCTCGTCCCCCTTTGGAAAAATCCTTGACCACGCAACGGACATTCTGAAGCACTTAAACCCCATCTCTGCAAACAGAGCAATATCCTCTTTATAGTGATGATAGAAATCAACGCCTTCATGACTCGGATAATAGCACTCCTCATGAACACAGTCATGAATCTCCCTCGGTACTCCGCAGCAAGACCCCATCTCCACATCAGCAATGCTCAGCCCCTTTCCATCTTCCAGATATGCTCCTTCATACTGATTGGCAGCTGTTGCTCCTCCCCATAAGAAATCATCTCTTATTTTCACGAAAAAAATACCTCCTTTCGTGACCGATCTTATCACAAAAAAAGGTATTCGTCCGTAACCTTGAGCATCCTTTAACAATGTTCAGATATTTGCATATTGTTCTTTTTTTCCTGCTTTAACAGTGTTAAATCCTACTTCTTTTTATCCTTTAAGATAGGGTTGCTGGAACTTCTTCCTGACTCCGACTTTTTTGTTACTGAAAGCTTATATTCATAATTATGCTGATAGTTCACGGCAAAATATGCGGCATAGAGAATATCCAACAATAAATTTACGGAAAGATTACTGTTAAAATTTGCTATGTTGTGGGTTAAGCTCTCTCTTGTGGAAATATAAAGGTTAATGCCGCACAGATTGCTTAAGGTATTTTCCCCATAGGAGGTAATGGTTATAAATGGGAGCTTGCGGCGGATACAGGTTTTCGCCATATCAACAATGCTCTTTGTCTCTCCTGAATAGGAAATAAAAATTACACAATCCTTAGGTGATAAACAATTTATCTCATATCTCTGATAATTCAGATTATTGGTAATATATACGTTCTTTCCTATCTTCATCATCTTTTCTTTGAAAGACTCAGCAATATTCAGCGCTGTGCCGTAAGAATAGACGTGAATCCCCCCGCTTTCCAAAAAAATACGCACCGCTTTCTGCACCATATCATGGTGGAGAAGGAGCAAGGTATCCTTTACTGTCTCTTCATAAAGCGCTCCCATCTTATTGGCGATCATGGGAATCGCGTCCCCCTCCTCAAAGGGTTTGTTGGCGTCAATCTCACCAAAATTCTGATTTACATACTCCAGTTCCTTCAAATACTCTAATTTAAACTGATTGAATCCCTGGAAACCTATTTTTTTACACAGGTTGACCACAGTGGCCGGGGACGTATAAGTCTCTTTTGCAATACTTCTTGCAGAATACGTCCTCAGTCCATCTCCTGCCTGAAGAATAAACTCCGCTATCAGCTCTTCGCCTTTGGAAAAATCCCTGCTCTGCATCAGTTTATCAATAATCAGCATCTGTCTCCTACCCCGGCCTACCAAGCCGTCAACTCTATAACCCCTCCATCCTCCTTATACACATACATCACTGTCTCCACCGTCCCATCCTCCTTCAGCTCTACCATCTGAAACCCTTTGGGAATAAAGCTTAAGTGGGGTGTCATGGCCATTCCGTTGACCACAGTCATCCCCTTCCAGGTAATCTGCCTTGTATACCCAGTGTGAAGATGGCCGCCCAGAATCAGACATACCGCCTTGTTAATCCGCTCAATCTGAGTCTGATCGTCAAAGATCTCCGGCTGATGATGAAGAAGCAGGATGCCCTTAGGCCCCTCCCCGGCTTTCTTTAAAATCTCATCTGCATCCTCCGGGTCAAACCAGCAGTCGTTGAACTGCTTCCAGGAAGTCTTTTTACAGGAATTTACACTGTAGACAGGGATCCGGCAGGATGGCTTTCCCCCATCATAAAACCTCTGAATAAACGCCTCATACCCGTGAAAGGTTGACTTAGCCTTTGATGTGTCAGCGTCATGGTTTCCCGGACAAAAGAATACCTTGTCTCTCCTCATCCCCAGGCCATCCATAAGCTTTTCAAGATTCTCCTGAAATCTTAAGTATTCCTCCTCTGTCCCATGGGTCACCAGATCGCCGGTTACTGCCATAATATCCGGCTGTCCTCCCTTTCCCGCGGCGGCATCAACCTCCCGGTACAGCCTTTCCCAGCCAAGCTTCTCTGCTTCCAATCCCTGTTTACCGCCTACATGCAGGTCAGTGATGTGTAAAATTTTCATATACTCTCCTTATTCTGAGGGGAATCTCTCGCCTGGTTCCCTCCTGCTTTATAAATTTAGTGTGTATTTTACCATAAATACCCTCCGTGGACAAGGGTACAGACTACTGGCAAAAAATAAAAAATTGAGCCGGAGCACGGCTGCGGTTATCCGTCTGCTGTGCTCCGGCTCATTTCTCTCATCCAATCAATTCCCTCATTACCTCATCCACGGTCTCTATCTTCTGAGCCCGGTCTGCCTTTCCTCCGCAGAACAAAAGCCCCTGATCCACATATCCCTCGGCCGCATTGACAAGGGCTTTGGTAATGCAGTAAGGGATAGCGGCAGGATCACATTTTTCCAGACATTGGTAGCATCTCTCCGGCGGAATCCGGCCCTCTGATGCCTTCTTTAAGAACGGATTTACCATCGCCCGGCCCGGCATTCCCACCGGGCTCTTGGTGATCACAATATCCTCTTTTTTTGCCTGGATATAAGCCTGCTTATAGCACTCCGGGGCATCACACTCCACTGTCGTCACAAAGCGGGTGGCTACCTGAACCCCATCTGCCCCTAAGTCTAACTGGTGCATCACATCCTCATGGTCGTAGATACCTCCGGCAGTCACTACCGGAATGTGGGTGTTATACTTTTCTTCATACCCCTTCACCACATTCAGAATCTCTTTTACCTCTCTGTCATAGGCATCCCTGTCATAAGTCCTGGCAGTATCCTGAGTATCCGCCCCATATTCCCTTAACTGCTCTCTGGAAAAGCCCAGATGTCCTCCTGCCAAAGGGCCTTCAATTACTACCAGGTCAGCTGCCTTATGATATTTTCTATCCCAGAATTTACAGATCACTGCTGCAGATTTGGCAGTTGACACAATGGGGGCAATCTTTGTCCTTATGCTGCATTTATTTTCTTTCATGGCTTCTTCCACATATTCAGGAAGAGATACGGGAAGCCCTGCGCCGGAAATAATAATATCCGCTCCGGCCTTCACCGCCGCCTTCACATACTCTTTATAGCCCTTTGTGGCCACCATAATATTAAATCCTATGGCCCCATGGGGAGCTGTCTTTCTGGCCAGATCAAACTCTTTTTTTATGGCCCTTAAATTGGCCTCCAGCGGATTTGCGGCAAAATCCGGCTCCCGAAATCCGATCTGTGCAGTAGAGATGATTCCCAGGCCCCCGGCCTTTGCCACGGCTCCCGCCAGGCCATGAAGGCTGATTCCAACCCCCATTCCACCCTGAATCACCGGCTTTTCCACTGTCAAATCACCTATTACCAACGGTTTTATCTGTCCCATTTCACTCCCCTTTATAATCCTATCTTTATATGCGCCGAAACCTTTTATACCTGTGTTCCCTAAGCTCCTGATCTGTCATCTTCCCATACTTTTCCAAAAACTGCTCAATCCGTTTATCCAGATCAGAAGCCATCTCCTCAAGATTACGGCTGCAGACCGGCTCCTTCTCCGGAATCACCTGGTCAATAATCCCAAGCTTCATAAGGTCTCCCGCCGTTATCTTCATGACGCCGGCCGCTTCGTCGGCCCTCTTGCTGTCTTTCCACAAAATGGAGGCAAAGCCCTCCGGCGACAGCACGGAATAAATGGCATTTTCCAACATCCACACTTCATTGGCAACAGCCATGGCCAAGGCTCCGCCGCTTCCTCCTTCACCGATGACCACAGACAGCATGGGGACCTTTAAGTCTGACAGCTCGAAGAGATTGCGGGCAATGGCCTCTCCCTGCCCTCTCTCCTCCGCCTCAATGCCGCAGAATGCACCTGGTGTATCCACAAAACAGATAACAGGCCGTCCGAAAACCTCCGCCTGCTTCATAAGCCTTAAAGCCTTCCGATAACCTTCTGGAGACGGCATACCGAAGTTTCTGCTGATATTATCCTTGGTGGTCTTTCCCTTCTGCTGGCCGATTACGGTCACAGGCATCCCGTGAAACATGGCGATACCGCCTATAATGGCCCCATCGTCACCAAAATACCTGTCCCCATGGAGCTCCATAAAATCATCAAAAATAGCCTCGATATAATCTCCTGCAACGGGACGGTCGGATCTTCTTGACAGAAGAACATGATCCCAGGCAGTTTTCCCGGATATCCCCGCTGCCGCAGCACTGTTTTGTACAGGCCTATCCTTAGCGTCTGTCCCGGCATTGGCAGAGGGATCTGCGGATCTATCTGCTGGCTTTCCACATTCTGAAGAATGATCAGAGGCATTATCCACATGCTCCTCAGGGCTTTCCCCATAGGGACGTCCCTTCTTATGGAACTTAAGAATCTGTCCAAGAGTCTCCTTCATATCCTTCCTTGCCACGATTCTGTCCACAAACCCATGTTCCATCAAAAACTCTGCCCTCTGGAATCCCTCGGGCAGCTTCTGTCCTATGGTCTGCTGGATCACCCTTGGGCCTGCAAATCCGATGAGGGCTCCCGGTTCTGCCAGAATCATGTCTCCAAGCATGGCAAAGCTTGCCGTCACACCTCCGGTAGTAGGGTCTGTGAGCACGCTCACAAACAGCAGCCCTGCCTCATGGTGCCGCTTTAAAGCTCCGCTGGTCTTGGCCATCTGCATCAGAGACACACAGCCCTCCTGCATCCTGGCTCCGCCTGAACAGGCAAAGATAATCACGGGAAGTCTCTCCTTTGTGGCCCGCTCCACCATGGAGGTGATTTTTTCTCCTACCACATGGCCCATACTGCTCATAAGGAACCTGGCATCACAGACCCCCAAAGCCGCCTCCATCCCCTGAATCCGGCATCTGCCTGTGACGATGGCCTCATTGAGCCGGGTCTTCTCCCTGGCCGCCTTAACCTTCTCCTCATATCCCGGAAAATCAAGGGGATTATGGAATTCCATTTCCTTATTCCACTCTTCAAAGCTTCCCTCGTCCGCAGTGATCTCAACCCGCCTGTAGGCATGGACACGAAAATATGCCTTGCATTTCGGGCAGGTATAGTAGTTGTCTATAACGTCATCCCGGTAAACCGGCTGTCCGCACTTTCTGCATTTTTTCCACAGACCCTCAGGTATGTTGGGTTCCTTTCCCTGGCTTTTGTACTTTGTGTCAATCAAGGTGTAGGTTTTCTTAAACATATCTTTTAACATGGTTTAAGCTCACTCCTTTCCATATTCCGGAAAATAAGCGGGAATAAAATGTGTGTCTGTGTCGCCATTTTCAAATGCCTCATGTTCAAGAATCTCATACTGAAAATCCAGATTGGTCTCAATCCCTTCGATCACCAGCTCCCCTAAGGCGCTGCGCATCTTGGCAATGGCAGATTTTCTGTCCTTTCCATGAACAATCAGCTTTAAAAGCATGGAATCATAATTGGGCGGAACCCTGTAATCACAGTAAATGTGACTGTCCACCCTCACTCCGTTGCCGCCCGGGGTATGAACATTGGTGATGAGTCCGGGACAAGGCATAAAATGTCTGGAGGGGTTCTCCGCGTTGATTCTGCACTCAATGGCATGGCCCTCAATCCTTATCTGATCCTGGGTTACCAAGAGAGGCTCACCGGCAGCTATGCGGATCTGCTCCCTGATTAAATCCATGCCTGTTACCATCTCTGTCACCGGATGCTCTACCTGAATCCGGGTGTTCATTTCCATAAAATAGAAATTTTTATCTTTATCAAGAAGGAACTCTATGGTTCCTGCATTTTCGTATCCTACAGCCTTTGCCGCCCTGACGGCAGTCTCGCCCATTTTCTTCCTCAGCTCCGGGGAAATGGCTATGGAGGGTGACTCCTCAAGGATCTTCTGATGACGTCTCTGAATGGAACAGTCTCTCTCCCCTAAATGCACCACATGCCCCTGCTTGTCTGCCAGAATCTGAAACTCGATATGTCTGGGCTTCTCAATATATCTTTCCAGATACATGGTATCGTCGGAAAATCCTTTGACGGACTCCAGCTGGGCACTCTGGAAATTGGCCTCAAAATCATCTGGACCCCAGGAAATCCTCATTCCCTTGCCTCCTCCGCCAGAAGAAGCTTTGATCATCACAGGGTAACCGATCTGGTCTGCCATAGCCTTTGCCTCTGCCGCGTCACGAACCGGCTCTTTACTCCCTGGAACCACAGGCACGCCCGCCTCCATCATGGTCTTTCTGGCCTCTGATTTGTTGCCCATCTTGTGAATCAGTTCTGCTGATGGGCCGATAAAAGTAATACTGCACCTCTCGCAAAGTTCTGCAAAGCGGGCATTTTCCGATAAAAATCCAAAGCCCGGATGGATGGCCTCCGCCTTCATGGCTACGGTAGCCGAGATAATTCGTTCCATATTCAGATAACTTTGGTCTGACGGAGCCGGGCCGATGCAGATTGCCTCATCTGCCAGCAGGGTATGGAGCGAATCTTTGTCAGCCTCCGAGTAGACAGCCACTGTCTTAATCCCCATTTCCCGGCACGCCCGGATAATCCTCACTGCAATCTCTCCTCTGTTGGCAACTAATAGTTTCGTAAACATAATGCATCCCCCATCTGAACTGTTATCCGATCATAAAGGTAAGTTCCGCTGTCACTGCAATCTGGCCATCCACAGTGGCTGTGGCCTGACCGATTCCCATAGGCCCCTTCTGTTTCACAATCTCACATTCCAGGCGCAGCTTATCTCCCGGAACTACCTTCCTCTTAAATCTTGCATGATTAATAGCCCCGAAATAAGCGGTCTTTCCCTTATTCTCCTCCACGCTGAGAATAGCCACCGCCCCTACCTGGGCTAAAGCCTCCACCATAAGGACTCCCGGCATCACCGGTTCCTGAGGAAAATGTCCTTTAAACTGAGGCTCGTCATAGGTCACGCATTTGTAACCCACTGCCTTTATCCCCGGCTCCAGCTCCTCGATACAGTCGATCAGCAAAAATGGATGCCGGTGAGGAATGATCTCCTGAATCTCCTTGATACCCAACATATCTGTCTCTCCTTCCCTCCCGGCCTGTGCAGAAACCTTCTGCTGCCGGACACTTCCTATTACTCAAGCCTTACTCTCAAGGTCTCCTGAACTTAGACCCGGCGTTACCTGATTCTGAATAAGGGCTGGCCGTATTCCACCACATCTTCATTGCGGACAAGAATCGCCTCAACCACACCGTCATACTCGCTTTCAATCTCATTCATCAGCTTCATGGCCTCAATAATTCCGAGGACCTGACCCTTTTTCACCCTATCCCCTACCTTTACGAAATCCTCCGCATCCGGGGAAGAGGCACTGTAAAAGATTCCTACCAGAGGAGAAGATACCACATTGTCGGAACCGATCTCCTCCTGGGCTGCCGGCACGACTGCCCCTGCCGCAGAGATTACCGTTCCCGGTACTGCCGCTCCTACTGCCGGCATCACTGCCCCTGCTGCAACTGCCATGGGGACAGCGGCTCCCGGCACTGGCACGACTGCCCCGGGCATCACCGCTCCCGCCACTGTTGCTCCTGCCGTCGGAACTGCGGCTCCCCCTGCAGGCATTACCGGCCCCGGTACTGTCGTTCCTGCCCCGGGCATCACTGCTGCCGCCACTGTTGCTCCTGCCGCCGGCATTGCAGTTCCCCCTGGAGGCATTACTGTTCCCGGCACTATCGTTCCCGCTGCCGGCACTGTTGCTGCCATGGGTGCAGGAATCCCTGCTGCAGACAAAGGGGCCCCTGACATCGGCACTGCCGCTGCTTCTGCTCCGAGAATTCCGGCCGCCGCCCCAGCCTGATCCACAGTGATGCCTCCTGACACCGGATCTCTCTTGAGACGTACCTTAATACCGCCATCCTCTACACACAGCTCGGTCAGAGAATGCTGAGTGAACGCCTGAATCAATGTAAGAATATTTTGTATCTCCATATCTGGCCTCCTTATAGATCTCTTTTCCCACCAACACCGTTATTCATATTTCTTTACGATCAAGGTAGCGTTATGCCCTCCGAATCCAAGGGAGTTGCTCATGGCATATCGAATATCTGCCTCTACTCCTTCTCCCTTTGTATAATCCAGATCACACCCTTCATCCTCTGTCTCAAGTCCGGCCGTGGCATGGATAAATCCTTCTTCTATAGCTTTCACGCAGGCGATGAACTCCACGCCTCCCGCCGCTCCCAAAAGATGCCCTACCATAGACTTGGTAGAATTAATATGAACCTTGTAAGCCTGATCTCCCAGAGCCAGTTTAATAGCCTTTGTCTCAAAAAGATCATTGTGATGGGTGCCTGTTCCGTGGGCATTGATATAATCGATGTCCCCGGGAGCTGCCTCTGCGTCCTTCATAGCCATCTCCATGGCCTTTGCCGCACCGCTTCCATCCTCTGCAGGAGAAGTGATATGATATGCGTCACAGGTAGCGCCGTATCCCGCCAGTTCCCCGTAGATCCTGGCTCCTCTGGCAAGAGCATGCTCTAAGGATTCCAGAACCACCACGCCGGCTCCCTCTCCCATGACAAATCCGTCTCTCTCCTTGTCAAAGGGAATGGAGGCCCTCAAGGGATCCTGAGAAGTGCTTAAGGCAGTCAGAGCGCCGAAGCCTGCAATACTCAAAGGAGTGATGGAAGCCTCGGTTCCCCCTGCCACCATCACGTCTGCTTCACCATACTGAATAGAACGAAATGCCTCGCCGATGGAGTGGGTTCCCGTAGCGCAGGCTGTCACCACATTAAAACATTTTCCCTTCAGTCCAAACTGAATGGCCACGTTGCCGGCAGCCATATTGCCGATCATCATAGGCACCAAAAGAGGATTCACCCTGTTGGGCCCTTTATCCAAAAGCTTCTTATATTCCCTCTCAATGGACTGAAGGCTTCCGATACCGGAGCCGATGCATACGCCTACCCGGTAGGGATCCTCCTTTTCCATATCAAGACCCGAATTCTCCAAAGCCTCCTTTGCCGCCGCGACTGCAAACTGAGAAAACCGCTCCATCCTCTTGGCCGTCTTAGGATCCATATAATCCTTCCCCTCAAACCCTTTTACCTCTGCCGCCAGCTTAACCTTATAATCCTCCGTGTCAAAGACAGAGATGGGGCCGATTCCCACTTTCCTTTCTTTCAGTCCCTTCCAGAATTCTTCCACACAATTACCTATAGGAGTGATAGCTCCCAGGCCTGTCACAACCACTCTGTTCCTCATAATCTTCATTCCTTTCCTGCTCTGCTGCCAATAGCTTCCCGGTTCCTGGCGCTGCCCTCTTTCCTACATGGCCATGCCGCCATCTACGCACAGTACCTGACCCGTAATATACCTTGCCTCATCAGAAGCCAGAAATGCCGCTGCCGCCGCCACATCCTTTGGTTCTCCGAAAACCTTCATAGGAATCTGAGCTGCCGCACCTTCCTTCACCCCATCAGGCAATACCGCTGTCATCTCTGTATTGATAAAGCCCGGGGCAATGGCATTGACTGTGATTCCCCGGCTTGCCATCTCCCTGGCCGCCGACTTGGTCATTCCGATGATTCCAGCCTTAGATGACGCATAGTTCACCTGCCCTGCATTGCCCAGAACTCCTGACACAGAGGAAATATTGATGATCCGTCCGCTTTTCTGCTTAATCATCTGACGGGCTCCATGGCGCATACAGTTAAACGCACCCTTTAAGTTGGTTCTCACCACACTGTCAAAATCCTCCTCAGACATGCGCATAAGAAGTCCATCCCTGGTGATTCCCGCATTATTTACCAAAATATCCACACGGCCGTAAGTCTTTATCACATACTCCATAAATTCCCTGGCCTTCTCAAAATCGGACACATCACACTGCACCGCTTCCCCTCTGCCGCCGGCTTCCTTAATCTCTCTCACCACCTGGTCCGCTCTCTGAGCAGAGCCATTGTAATTCACAATCACCAATGCGCCTTCACCGGCCAGAGTCTTTGCGATCTCCCTGCCGATTCCACGGCTTGCACCCGTAACTACGGCCACCTTGTCTGTCAGCATACCATTCCTCCTGCAACTTTCTCCAAATCCTCAATCTTCTCTATATTAAAGACCTTTACGTCCCTTGTAATCTTCTTTATAAATCCGCTCAGTGTTCTGCCCGGTCCGATTTCCACAAAGGTGTCCACTCCATCTGCAATCATGGCCTCCACGCTCTGGTGCCACCTTACAGAGGAATACACCTGCTTCATAAGCAAGGGCTTTACCATGGCAGCATCCGTCACATAGGAAGCCGTCACATTGGCCACATAGGGAATCACCGGCGTGTTAATCTTTATGGGCTCCAAAACCCTGCCCAGCTTTTCCCCTGCCTCTGTAAGCATCCTGGAATGGAAAGGCCCGCTGACATTTAAAGGAATCACCCTCTTGGCTCCCCCTTCCTTCAGCTTCCCGGCCGCAAGCTCCACGGCCTCCTTCTTTCCGGAGATCACGATCTGCCCCGGACAATTATAATTGGCAATCTGCACTCCTTCTATATCTGCAATAATCTTCTCAATGGCCTCCCCATCCATGGCCAGCACTGCCGCCATGGAACCGATTCCTGTGGGAACAGCCTCCTGCATCAGGATTCCCCGCTGTCTCACTGTCGTGATGGCATCTTCATCGGACATGACTCCTGCTGCCGCCAGCGCGCAGTATTCTCCCAGGCTTAAGCCCGCCGCCACGTCAGGGCGGAGCGTTGTCTCTTCCAGAAGCACTCTCATCATGGCAATGCTGGTGGTCACCATAGCTGCCTGAGTATACTCCGTAATATCCAGCCGGTCATTTTTCTCAAAACACAGCTCCGGCAAGGAAAAACCCAGAAGCTCTGACGCTGTGTCATACACCTTCTTCGCCGTCCCCATCTGCTCGTAAAAATCCCTGCCCATACCTGCCGTCTGGGCTCCCTGTCCCGGGAAAATAAATGCTGCTTTGCTCATAGTTTTTAACCCCTTTTCCGGCTCCTCAGATTCTTCCTAAAAGTCCCTGTGCCTGAGCCATCATTTCCTCTATCATTTCCTGACAAGTCTGTTCCTTGGCAATCATCCCTGCAATCTGTCCCGCCATAACGGTTCCGCCTGCCACGTCGCCCTCCTGAACAGCCTTGCGGAGAGTCCCTAAAGTCAGATATTCCAGCTCCTCAAAGGATTTGCCCTCTGCCTCCAGCTTTACGTACTCCCTTGTCATCTGATTCCTTAAGCAGCGCACCGGATGTCCATGGGTTCTTCCGGTCACCGCCGTATCAATGTCTTTTGCCTTGATGATCCTCTGCTTGTAGTTCTCATGTACTACGGCTTCCCTGGATACCACGAATCTGGTGCCGATCTGAACCGCCTCTGCTCCCAGCATAAAGACAGCCGCAATCCCTCTGCCGTCTCCGATTCCTCCTGCCGCTATAACGGGGATCTCCACTGCATCCACAACCTGAGGCACCAAAGCCATGGTGGTCAGTTCCCCAATATGTCCGCCGGACTCACAGCCCTCTGCTACCACGGCATCTGCGCCATATCTCTCCATGCGCTTTGCCAAAGCCACGGAAGCCACCACAGGAATCACCTTAATCCCTGCTGACTTCCACAGATCCATGTATTTCTCCGGATTCCCGGCGCCTGTGGTTACCACCTTAATGCCTTCCTCCACCACTACCTTTGCCACATCATCGGCGTGAGGACTCATAAGCATAACATTGACTCCAAAGGGCTTATCTGTCAGCTCTCTGGCCTTTCGGATCTCCTCCCGCACCACTTCTCCCGGCGCATTAGCCCCTCCGATAAGACCAAGGCCTCCGGCCTGGGAGGCTGCCGCCGCCAGATGATGCTCCGCCACCCAGGCCATACCGCCCTGGATAATGGGATATTTCACTCCTAAAAGCTCTGTAATTCTTGTTCTCATGTTTACTCCACGCCTTTTTCTTTCAGATAATTGATTACTTCTCCGACTGTCAGCAGATTCTGCAGATCCTCTGCCGGAATCTCCACGGAATACTCGTCCTCAAGAGCCATAACAAGCTCGAACAAATCCAGGGAATCTGCACCCAGATCATCCTTAAAGCTGGAAGACTCTGTAATGGAATCTGCATCTACGCTTAACTGGTCTGCTATAATTTCTTTCATTTTCTCTAACATGTCTCTGGTCTCCTTCTTTTTCTTTGTTGAGATGTTTTTAATAAGATTATTTATAGAAAGCTTTCTTCCGGTTCCTCTGTCCTTGCCGGAATCAAAAACTTTGACTATCAAATTATTATGCTAAAAAAATATTTTTACCACTGAACCAAGGAAGCCCCCCATGTAAGGCCTGCTCCAAATCCGGCCAAAACCACCTTATCCCCGGGCTTAATCTTCCCCTCCCGGTTCAGCTCATCTAAAAGCATGGGAATTGTAGCCCCCGAAGTATTGCCATACCGCTCAATATTCATGGGAATCTTGTCCATGGACACCTTAAGCCGCTTGGCAATGGATTCACAGATCCGATAATTGGCCTGATGGAGAATCAGATACTTCACATCCTTCAAGTCTGTGCCGCTGTCAGCCAGAAGATTCTGTATGCATTCCGGCACCTTCTTCACTGCAAACTTAAAGACCTCCTGCCCTTCCATGGAAATATATCCCGGCTCCGGCTTATCCCCTGTAAGGAAATTGCCCATAGTCCTGGACTGGCACTTAAGAACCGACGCCTTACACCCATCAGACCCCAGGATTGTCCGAATGACCCCCTCTTCCCGGGAGGCCTCCACCACTGCTGCACCCGCCCCGTCTCCGAAAAGAACACAGGTACTTCTGTCTGCCCAGTCCACAATCTTGCTTAAATTATCTGCCCCGATCACCAGTCCTCTCTGATACATCCCTGCCCGGATCAGGGCATCTGCTGCGTTCAGTGCGAAGATGAAGCCGGAGCACGCGGCGCTGATATCATACCCCACTGCATTGACTGCCCCTATCATTCCCTGCACTTCACAGGCTGTACTTGGAAAACAATAATCTGACGTGGAAGTGGCTGTTATAATTAAATCAATGTCCTCCGGACCGATTCCCCCATTTTCCATGGCCTGCCTGGCCGCCTCCGCCGCCATGACTGCTGTTCCCGGGCCATCGGAGATACGTCTTTGGCCGATCCCTGTCCTGGTTCGTATCCATTCATCACTGGTTTCTACAATCTCTGCCAGGTCATCATTGGTCACTACTCTGGCAGGTGCAAAGGAACCAGTCCCTATAATTTTCGTCCTCATTATTTTGCCCTTCAAATGTTTTGATTTTCAAACTAATAGTATAGTAGGATTTTCCATTTGTCAAGCACAATCTTGGAATTTTTTCTAACTACAAACTTCTGCCTGCAAAAAATATTGAATCCTTGAAATGTAACCAAAATGTAACCCTCATTGATTATAATAACTGTATACATCTAATGACTGGGAGGTGGTTTTTGTGAGATACAGAACTCAACTGCCTAATGACCAAAAATATGTGATTCTGGTTATACGGAACATTCTGGATAACCAGATTTCAGGCTCGATTTACCATGCGCTCCAAGGTGAGCTGATTAATTTTCATGGATTTATGGAATTGGCTGAAGAGATGGAGAATCTCTCCAATGATCTGACCTATCCTTCTATCTGTATGGAAAGAAGAAGTCTTTTAAATGACCTCGAATCAACCAGTTTAGAAGAACGAGTTGACCAGATAGAACATTGCATGAGAAGCCGCATGCCCCTTCACACTTACCGCCTGCAGATTCACCACCGTCTTTCCGGTACCTGGCAGGGAACCCTGCAGGACCGGGAGTCCGGGAGCCTATGGCAGTTTGAGAGCTTTATGGAGCTCATTGGCATTATAGAAGATGAATCGGGAATCTCCAAAAAAGATTCCTATGTCCCCCTGCTGCCTTTAGGAACTTATGTATATAAGAAAGATCGGCAGGAATTTATTATTCGGATTCTGTTTAAGAAGAATAAATCCTGGCAGGGATCCGTCCACTGGGTCAACGGTAAGAAGACTGTGAATTTCAGAAGCTATCTGGAATTGATTCTGATTCTGCGAGAAGTCCTGGAGGACACAGGAAAGAAAGCTTCCATTATTGATATGAATGACTATGGGCGGATGGTCCGGTCCTCTTAACAGAAAAAACAGGCTCTCCTCCTGTAATCGAGAGCCTGTTTTTTCACGTTACTTTCCCACAAGATACTGATAAATATCCCTCTTACTCACTCCCCGGTCCTTAGCCGTCGTTCTCATGGCCTCCTTCCGATCCATTCCCTGAGCTTCATACAGAGCCACATGATCCTCAATACTCATCTCTTCCCATGTGCGCTCCTTCTCCTCCCTTTTTTCCTGAAAGCTGCGGCCCTGTACTGCAATGACACATTCTCCTCTGGGTTCCTCTGCTTCATACCTGGCTATGGCATCCTGAAGGGTAGTCCGCCATACCTCCTCATGCTTTTTTGTCAGTTCCCTGCACAGAGTAATTCTCCGGTTACCCAAGGTATTCTCCAGCTCCTCCAAAGTCCTTACCAGTCTGTGAGGCGCTTCGTACAGCAGGATGGTTCTGGTCTCCTCTTTCAGCTCCTCAAGAATCCATTGTCTTTCCTTTTTGTCGGAGGGAAGAAATGCTTCAAAGCAGAATCTTCTGGTACTCATGCCCGACAGAGTCAGGGCCGTGATACAGGCCGCCGGCCCCGGAAGAGAGGTAACCTTAATCCCGGCTTCATAGCACTGCTTCACCAGCTCTTCCCCAGGATCCGAGATCCCCGGAGTTCCGGCATCAGTAACCAGGGCAATATTCACCCCTGCCTTCATCTGTTCCACCAGATATCTGGCCTTCTCCACCTTATTAAATTCATGATAGCTGGTCATAGGAGTCTTAATTTCAAAATGATTCAAAAGCTTTATGGTATGCCGGGTATCCTCCGCCGCAATCAGATCCGCTTCCTTAAGCGTTTTTAATACCCGGTAAGAGATATCCTCCAGATTCCCTATGGGAGTTGCACATAACCATAACATTCCGCACATATCAGTCACATTTCTCTCCGCTTTTCCTTATTGGATTGGGACGCCAAAGGTCTAATACCCATAGACCTCATAGATCTCGTCCGTATAAATTCCCGGTTCCTTGTACACCACAATGGGGGCCTCCACCTTAATCATAGACCTGCCTCCCCTCACGGCCTCTATGAGAACCATATTGGCCTCCTTATCAATATAGGGATGAACCAGCTTCATCCGCTTGGGTTCCAGTTTATGGGAGGTCAGAGCCGTGATAATCTCAATAAGGCGGTGAGGGCGGTGAACCATGTAGAACCGTCCTCCTGGCCGCAGAAGCCTGGCCGCCTCCCTCACCACGTCCTCCAGGGTACACAGCACCTCATGTCTGGCAATGGCTTTAGGCAGGTCAGGATTCTTAAGGCCATGGGCGTCATTCATGTAAGGCGGGTTGGAGGTAACCACATCAAAACATGCCAGCCCCAATAAATCTCCGGCATTACAGATATCCCCTTCTATAATGGTAATTTTATGCCCCAGCCCGTTGAGAGCCACACTCCTTAAGGCCATATCCGCCATATCCCTCTGAATTTCCAGGCCTGTGTAATGGTCTCCCTCATACTTTGCCTCCAGCAGTAAGGGAATAATCCCTGTTCCTGTGCCTAAGTCAATCACCCTTTCGCCAGGCTTTACCTGGGCGAATCCTGACAAAAGAACTGCATCCATCCCGAAACAGAACCTTTCCTTATTCTGAATAATCCGGTATCCGTTTCTCTGAAGATCGTCAATCCGTTCATTCTCTCTTAATTCCACGGCTTCACCTTTCAGTCGCTGTCCAGCTTGGATTTTCTCTCCTTCTTCTCCAAGGCCTCCAGCTTCTTAAGCTCATCGTCCTGGACAAGAACCTTCTCCTTCTTTTTCTTCGGCTTAAACCGCAGCTGCTCTACCTTATATTCTCTGATCTCCTTCTCGTCTCTGTCCACAGTCACCACAACCTTCACCAGCTGCCTCAGCACATTGACACTGTGAACCTCTCCCCGCAGATTGTCGTCAGTGGTCACATAGTCCCCGATTCCAGGAAGCTTGCTGTTCAGATATTCGTAGGTATCCTCCTCATTCTTCAGGCAGCACATGAGACGGCCGCAGACCCCTGAAATCTTCGTGGGGTTCAAGGACAGATTCTGTTCCTTTGCCATCTTGATGGATACCGGAATAAATTCCGAGAGATAAGAGTGACAGCACAGGGATCTTCCGCAGATTCCCACGCCTCCCACAATCTTGGTCTCATCTCTGACACCTACCTGCCGAAGCTCGATTCTGGTCTTGAATACAGCCGCCAGATCCTTTACCAGCTCTCTAAAATCAATGCGTCCATCGGCTGTAAAGTAGAACAGAATCTTATTGTTATCAAATGTATACTCCACATCAATAAGCTTCATCTCCAGGTTATGCTTCTTAATCTTCTCCAGGCAGATCTTGAACGCTTCTTTCTCCTTTTTTTTGTTGGCCGCCTCCACCGCCTCGTCCTCTTTTGTGGCCATGCGTATGACGGATTTTAGGGGCTGCACCACCTTGGAATCCTCTACCTGGCGGCATCCCAGAACCACATATCCATACTCGATTCCCCGGGCAGTCTCCACAATCACATGCTGTCCTGACTGAATCTCATATTTTCCCGGGGCGAAATAATAGATCTTCCCTGCATTGCGAAATCTTACTCCTATAACTGTTATCATCCTTTAATTCTCCTTTATCACCAGGAACATTAGCTCCATGGCAAGCTCCATATTTACATTTGCCTCCAGGCGGACTTTTGCCTTGTCAATAGCCTGAAGAATATTCTCAAACCCATCATAGCCCGTCTTCTGGCTCATGTCATTGATTGCGCTGTATTCATCCTTAAAAATCAGCAGATTGGCGTCCTTGGTAACCTTAAACATCAGGGCGTCCCGATACCACAACTGCATAAAATCAAGGCACTGGGACAAATCCATCTTGTCCTCTTTCATTTTCTTTATATAATTTAAGAGCATGGAAATATCCATGTCGCGGATATTCTTAAGCATGTGAATCAATTCATCGTACAGCTGCCGAAACTCTTCGGAGACGGCAATCTTGTCCGCTTTCCCTATATTCCCCCTTGCAAACGCCCCATAGACCTCCGCCCTGCTTTCGGGGATCGACAGATCTGTAATCAGATGATCCCTGATTACGGAATCCTTCAGGGGTTTTAATTTCAGCTGAATGCATCTGGACAGAATCGTAGGCAGAAACGAATCTGCATTGGCAGTAAGCAAGATTATCACAGCATAGGATGGCGGCTCCTCTATGGTCTTTAACAGGGCATTCTGAGCCTGTATGGTCATTTTTTCAGCCTCATCTACAATATAAATCTTATAGCTGCTGCTGTAGGGGCGTATCATAATGGTGTCATGAATCTGCTCACGGATATCATCCACACCTATGGAAGCCGGTTTCTCATGGGACACATAGATCAGATCAGGATGATTGCCTGACAGCACCTGTTTACAGCTGTGGCAAGTAAGACAGGGGGATGTCCTGCCGGATTCGCACATCAGCGTAAGAGCAAAGGCCTGGGCAAGCTCCTTTCCTCCCATGCCGGTTTCACCGGACAGAATATAAGCATGAGATATATTCCTGCTGGAAACAGCCTTCTGAAAATGGGCCTTTATATGTTCCTGACCCGGGATATCTTGAAAACCTGGCATCGATGGGATCCTCCGTTCTGAGATCATTTTTCATTCCTAAACAGTATACCACAAAATATATATAGTTTAAATAACTTTGTCTCGAATCATTTTGTGAATGTCTTCCATTCCTTTCATATTGCCCATTTGGTCACAGCATCTTATATTTATCCATCCGTACCTTTTCCCTACCAGAATACTGTTCTCATAGGACTTAATCAGAAAGTCCTTGTTGGATTCATGAATATCTTTCTCAGACTGATGCGTTATTTTATTCTCTCTATTCTTCATGAGACGAAAGGCGGTATCCGGATCCACATCCAGGAAAAATACAAGATCAGGAATAGGAAGCCCTCCTTTTACATACTCAAAATCATATTCCCAATCCAAAAAGGCCTCCTTTTCTTCCTTTGTCTCAAGCTTTGATGTCTGGTGCAGCATATTGCTGGTCACATAGCGGTCGCAGATCACTATGGCATCCGGGGATGACTCATAAAATTCCTTCCAGTCCTTAAGATAGGAGGCAAACCGATCCACGGCAAAGAAGGAAGAAGTGACATAAGCGTTAATCTTGTAAGGATCCTTACCAAACTCGCTGCCAAGATACATTTTCACCAGGGCCGAGGAAGGGCTGTCATAGCTGGGGTAAGAAACCATTTTTACGGATGTTCCTCTTTCCTTTAAATATTCATACAACAGCTTTGTCTGAGTTGCTTTGCCGCTTCCATCACTGCCTTCTATCACAATTAATTTTCCCATATTGTTCTACTCTCCTTCTGCAACCACTGAGATTGTTCTGCCTGACTTGTCTTTCATGCCCTCCACAGACAATCCCAGATCCTGATATCTCATAATCGTCTTCACCATGGATTCTGTTATCTGCTCCCCCGGCGCCACAATCGGAATCCCCGGCGGGTAAACATAGACCAATTCCGCTGCGATCCTTCCAAGGCTATTTTCCCAGGCAGCCTGTATCTGGCTCCTATTCCACGCCTGGCTCATGGGCAGTACTTTTTTTATCTTCCACTCTTCCGGATTATAACAGGCTTCTGCCTTCTCCGAATCCTTACAGGACTCTATGGTTTTGTCTATGGCAGTCAATGCCTCTCCAAGTCTCCTAAGTCCTTCCTCTGTATCCATAACCGTAGTAATCGCAGTCACATAATCTTCCGTGCACATCTCCATCTCCAGGTGATATTCCTCCCGAAGCCGCCTGTACAGCTGAGTGCCCGTTATATCAGATGCTTTTGTGGAAATAATAATCTTGGAAAGGTCAATGTCATAGATATCCTTGATCCCCACTGCCTCTCTTCCCAGGATTTTCAAATGCTTCATGGTTCCCAGCTCCTGTCTCAGCTTCAGAAGATGTTCGGAAAATTCCCTCATTTTTGCTCTGCCCTCCTCCTGAACCATCCAATGAATTCCCTGTTCGATTCCTGCCAACAGCAAATAGGAAGGACTGCTGCTCTGAAAAATCTGCAGATAGCGTTCAATCCGTTCTCTATCCACATATCCTTCCCTGATGTGGAGAAGAGCAGACTGGGTAAAGCATGGCAGGGTCTTATGGACACTCTGGATCACCACGTCGGCCCCCAGCTCTAAGGCAGACACTGGAAACAATTCTCCATAGGGAAAATGGGCCCCATGAGCCTCATCCACAATCAAAGGTATGCCAAAGCCATGACAGATCTGGGAAATCCTTTTTATATCCGATACAACCCCATCATAAGTAGGAGAAACCACAAAGACTCCACGAATATCTCTGTGGTCTTTCAACACATCACGAATATTTTCAGGAGATAATCCACATTGAATCCCATATTCCTCCATGAATTGTGGATAAACATATTCCGTATCCAGCTGTTTGAGGATAACCCCGTGATATGCCGCCTTATGGCAGTTTCTAGCCAAAAGAATCCTGGAGGAATCCGGAAGCACTCCGCTAATGGCGCTTAAGATTCCTCCGCTGCTTCCGTTCACAAGATAATATGTTTTGTGGGAACCGTAAAGGGAGGCCGCCCATTCCATGGATTCGGCGATCACTCCCTGGGCATGGTGAAGATTGTCAAAGCCTTCGATCTCTGTCAGATCAAGGCTGTAGGGGCTCTGCCTTTTATGTCCCGGCATATGAAAAGGATAGTAATCTGACCGGGTATATTGAACTATCTTTTTATATAAATTCGGATTATGATTCATAATTCCTCCGCTAAAATACCTTCCTGCAGTTAATCAGTAACATCATATCATACACTCTTTACATCGTCAAAAAAAAATAGTACTATTGAGTAAAATCATATTGATGAGAGAGGGATTTCCATGAGAACCATTGAATTTAAAATGGAACGGCCAGGCCTGGTTGTCACCGGGCAGGAAGTAGAGATCACAGAGCACGAGGCTGACAGCGGATGCAGTTATATCATAGAACCGGCCGTAGCCATGTCAGGATGTTATAAAGGAAGGGATCGGCTCAAATCCAGAACTGGGATTATAAGAGAGATTAAACATAATGACAGAGGATATTATGTGATTGCAGAATTTGAGGAATAATAAAAAACCGGAGATCATTGTCCTGCAAGATCTCCGGTTCTATTTATGAGCGTGCGGGGATTCGAACCCCGGACAACTTGATTAAAAGTCAGCTTGTTATTTTTTTCAAAATGGAATTGAAAAAGTCTTATTCTTATTGATTTTTCTGGGTTTTGGTGGATTTAATTAATTAACAAACTCCTTTTAATTTATCACAATATGGACATTTCATGGACATTATTAATTTGTGGCATCTTTTTTATTCCAATCAATCCCTCAAAAATACCGCCTATTTACTATATCATATCCCACTATAATTAATTCGCCTTGGTCATTTGTCACCATGCACTGTCCCTCATAAATCCCTGGTTCGGGACACAGAAAATATTTCTTCCCGTTTTGCGCTGTCTGGTAGCCAGTCAACATATATCCAGCCTTATCAAAAAGATACCAGCCATAAGTTCCCCCTGTCTTTTCCTTCAAATAAGCCCATCCGGTAGGATAGGTACCATCTTTATACTGATACCACCAACGTTTTCCATCTGCAGCTCTTGTGAATCCTTCTTGATATTCTTCATCATAATCAATATAACAAAATCCTTTTACAGAAGGATCATTCCATGGCCTGGTCTTTACCTTCACCTGTCCGCCATTCCGATCAGACAAATTACTTGATGTATTGCCTTCCAGACAATCCCACCATTTCTGGCCGCCTCTGGAATAAATACCCACCACACGGCCAGCGTGGGAGAAGTCAAAGATAACTACAGCCCCAAGCCTTGGAGTCATACCGACTTTCCCGGCCTTCTTAAAAACGTTGTATGTAGCAAAGCAGTTATACCCTACATAGCTGCTCCTGGGCATATTCCAATGCTTTAATGCCTGCTCCACACCAAACTCCTGCATCTCCAGCCAGAACTGGAATGTACAGCACCATGGCTGGCCCTGGCAGCCCATAAGGCCGGCGGCATTTACATCTCTGGCATATTTGGTATAGTTTTT